>DATCRI010000054.1 GCA_036569045.1 Chthoniobacterales bacterium
CGAGGGTCAATGTCGAAGTGCCGCCATTGCCGTTCTGAACCGCGTTGCCGGCAAGATTCGCAACAGTCACCGCGCCGAGCGTGCCCGTGCCATCCACCGTGCCCTGGGTCAGCGTGATCGCAGGCGTGCTCGCCACCGAACTCGTCTGCAGGAGTTTCGCGCCGCTGCCGTTGATCGTGATACCGCTGCTGTTGTTGATCGAGCCCGATCCGCTGAGAGCCAGCGTCCCCCCATTGATGGTGGTCGCTCCGGTGTAAGTGTTGGTCCCGGAGAGTGTCGCCGTGCCTCCACCGGACTTGGTGACGGCAATCGTCCCCGTGCCGTCGCCAATCACGCCCGTGGATTGAGCAATGGAGCCGGCATTGTTGAAGGTAAGCGTCTGCGTGCCGCTGGAGCCGGAAGTGATGTTGCCCGTCAAGTTCAGCGTGCCTCCAGTGACCTGGGTCACCGTCAGACCCTGGTTCAGGGTCGTCACGCCACTGAAGGTGGAGATATTGGCCGTATTGCCGCCGATGGTAAATGTCGTGCCCGCATTGCCGAGAGCGCTGTTGTCGACACCCACCGTGATCGCACGACCAATGGTGAACGCACCGCCGGTCAACAGCTTCGGATTCATCGCCGTCCCGCTGCTGATGGTGGTGGCATCGCCCAGCACAATGGCCGACGAGGAATTGCCGAACGCGCCGTTGGCGCTCGCCAAGGCATTCCTGCCCGCGATCAAAGAGCCGTCCCGAACCGTGACGGTGCTGGTAGCGCCAGCGAAAGAGTTGGCCCCGGAGAAGGTTTGGGAATTAGTTCCGACCTTGAGAATGGAAAGAACCTGGCCCGTGCCGTTCGCGCTCAGGACACCGGAGTAGGTAGCGTCATTCGCGCCGCCAATCGAATACAACGTAGTAGTGCTGGAATTACCGTTAAACGCGTTGAAGTTTCCGGTTCCGCCGAAAGAACCAAAATTGTAGGTGCCCCCAACCTCCGTGCTGCCGTTTTGGAAGACCCAATTCACCGCTGAGCTTGTCGACGCCGTGTTTTTGATTCGCGGAGTTCCAAGGCCGCTTCCCAAAGTGATCGTGCCGCCGGTCATGTTATTGGCGGCGAATTGAATCTGGACTGAGTTGTTATTGGTTCCAGAGCCGCCAAGCGTCAAATTGCCCGAGCCACTCAGGGTGCCGGTCAAGGTGATGTTAGCCCCTGTGCCCACCGTGATCGTCCCACCAGAGCTGGTGGCGACGATATTGTTGGCGATCGTGTCTGCTGTTGCAACTCTCAGAGTCCCCCCCTGCATGGTCACCGAGCCGGTTCCCAACGCGGCGCCATTCGCAGCAGTCAAAATGCCCCCATTGATTGTTGTGCCGCCGGAGTAAGTGTTCACACCGCTCAACGTCAGCGTGCCAGCCCCGGCCTTCGCGAGCGGACCGGAACCGCCGACGATGCTGGAAACGGCAAGCGTCGATCCCGTGCCCACCGTCCATGATTGGGCGCCTCCCAGAGTCAGTCCACCCCCTCCGCTGATGGTCGTCGTGCCGGTCGTCAGGGTGCTGGCATCAATACCACTCGTGCCTAGTGACAATGTGTTGGCCCCAAGAGCAAGCGTGTAGCCCGTCGTATTGAAAACCAAACCCAACGCCCCCAGATTCGCCCCAAGCGTCACCGTGCCCGCCGTGCCGGCGAAGGTGGCGATATCCGTCGCGCCCGTCGTGTCGCTCCATGCCACATTGCTGGCGCCATTCCACCAGTTTGTCGTGGTCGTATCCCAAGTGCCGGTGCCGCCAAGCCCGCCGCCACCGGTTTGATCCCAGGAAAGATTGGCCGCACGTGCACTTGAAAGCACACCTAGAGCGAGACCAACCGAGAAAACGCCACCTGCGACCAACTTGGAACGCAGGAAGGCCCGATGAAACGAAAGGGCTTCAGACATAATGGGGGGATGTGGGGGACTTCTGGGGGAAAAGAAGCGGCCCTCATATATTAAATGAGGGCCGCAGAAAATACAAATTGTTTTTTTTACGAAACTAGGCTTGCTGGTTGCGGCGGCGCATGAAGACCATCACACCGAGCAGCCCCACGATCGCGAGCGCGAACTGATGCGGCTCAGGAACCACCGTAAGTGTTCCACCCAGAGCGCCTGCATCCACGAAGTTGGAGCCACCAAAGAAGGTATTGAGCTGAGCGGCCGTGTAAGATCCCGGGGTGAGAGTCAGCGATCCGTTGGTAACACTACCCAGCACATCGCTTCCGGTGAAATTCATGTTGATGGTCGAATTCCCCGCGAAGGTAAGTGTCGCGGAATCTCCAAAGGACACAGCGCTTCCAAGAGTCAAAACCACCGGACTTGTTCCATCCAAGGTCACATTACCCGTGCCGAGCGTGCCCGTGCCCGAAGTGGCGAGCGTGCCACCACTAACCAGCGTGCCGGCGGTGTAGGTATTGGCGCCGGAGAGCGTCAAAGTGCCACTGCCGACCTTGGTCAGGGCCAACAATGCGGTGGGAGTAAAGGTGTTCGCGGCAAGGATGCCCGAGAAGGTGTCATTCGAGCCCAACGCACCCGCCGAGATCGTCTTGGTTCCGGCGATGTTTGCTTGGATGTGCCCATTTCCGGTCATCGAGCCGAACGAAATCGTGGCGGAGCCGGCATAATCCAGCGTGGTTCTGCCTGCAGTCGTGTTTTGAAAGACCCAACTGGCGGCAGCGCTGCCTCCGTTCGCATTGCCGAAACGAACGACGGCATTCCCATTATTCGCCTGCGTGAACGTGCCAGTATAGCCGCTGTTATTTCCACTAAGAAATACGGTAGTGGCGGTTGGTGGCGCGCTTCGATTGATGTTGCCACTCCCGGTGATATTGCCAGCGATCGTAAGATCTCGACCATTGGTAGTTAGAGTTGAAGTGGTGCCGGTTTGCGCCACGATATTATTCGCGATCGAGACATTCGCCCCACCAGCGCCTTGCAAGGTGCCGCCATTCAGCGTGACCGCGCCCGTTCCGAGAGCGTTGTTGTTTCGAACTTCCAGAATGCCCGCAGTGACCGTCGTGCCGCCGCTGTAGGTGTTGGCACCGCTCAAGGCCCATTTCCCAGCGCCCGACTTGGAAATCGCGACAGTGCTCGTGCCATTGCTGATAATACCGGTGATCACATTTGTGACGGTATTTGTGCCGGCAACGCCGGTATTCGCACCATTGAGCGTCAGGGTTGTAGTGCCCCCCACCACAGCGCTGGTCACCGTCGTGCCAATGCTCAAAGTGTGATTCGTGTTCGTGGAACCCGCCGTAAAGGCGTAGTCACCCTGCAAGGTGATCGCCGAGTTGACGTTATCGACGAAAGTGTTGCTGCCCGCGCCGCTGGTCTGGATCGTTCCGCCCGCGCTCAAAAGCAGGTTGCCGCCACTCAGCGTGTAGGCAAAACTATTGCCGGAGAAATTGATTCCGGAAACATTGCGATTCGCATCGACCGTCACAGTGCGCGCGGCGGTAATGACCGATCCAAATGTCGCCGTATCGGTGCTGGTCGTCGAACTGGTTGAGCCAGGTGCCGCTGCCGGATTCCAAGCCGCGTCTGTCGCCCAAGAGTCGGCTGCGTCGACATTCCACGTCGCATCCGCAGCGCGTGCGATTGGTGTAAGGAGCGCCAGCCCCGCGAAGGAGGCAGCGAGGCCACCCGTCAAGTGGCGAGCTGAACGACGGAAGTGTTTTGAAGACATATTTGGATTGATGATGAGGGGTTAATGAATCTTGTCGGAGGAAAGGGGCCGATGAAAGCGCGTCATTAATTAGGAGCTTTCCCGCGTCTTTGCTAGACGCATAAAAGTCGCATGATTGTCACTAGAACATTCCGCTCTGCGCATTGATCTTTTGATCCACAAGGGATGATGCCAACGATCACCTCCCTTATCTGCCCCCCGGCGTGTCGTCAATGAGGTTGATCCAAACCCCCGGCGCAACACCTGCCGGAGAAAGTCGATGCTCCCTCGCATTTCCCTCCTGCTTTGATCCATCGCGATCTGAGATTCCGTTCACGACAGCCGCGTTGCCACGCTGCGATGCGGAAAAACAGGGGACAGAGGAAGCATCCCGCGGGATTTGGTGAAATTCCGCTTTCTCCCAAGGGGCGCATGCGACAAACGTGTGGCGTGACAACTTCCGAAATCTGGCCCTTACTGCAGCCTCCCGAAAGCCGGTGCGTTGCGTCTGACACCAGTCGTCAAAGTCAGGTCTTTCTCCCCCCATCCCCGAAGACAGAAATCCCCTTTGCGGCCCTCTTGTGCCGCGAGCCGGGTGCATTGTTCTTCGCCACCCCCAAACACATGAAAAAACTTGTTGTATTCACGGCCGTTGCGCTTTTCGGCGCAATGGCTTCCCCCGCGCGTGCCTATACGCACCCTTGTATTCCGCAAACCGCCGAGGACCTGGCTTTCATCAAGGCCAGCCTCAATCAGGAGCCGTGGAAGTCCGGCTACGCCGCGCTCGCGGCCACGAGCACTGCCCAGCTCAACTGGCAAATGGACGGCCCCTACGCGCAGGTCAGTCGGAAGGGATCCTACGACGCCAACCTCACCGCATGGGGGAATTCCATGAACGCCGTGTATAACCTCGCGCGGATGTGGTATTTCACCGGCAACGAGGACTATGCCAAAAAGGCCCGCGACATCCTCATCGCGTGGGCGACCACCAACACCACCTTCAATGGCAACGAAGCCGGCCTCGCCCTTGGTGACGCCGCTTACGCCTGGGGCGGCGGCGCGAGCATCCTGCGCGGCACCTGGCCCGGATGGACGGCCGCGGACACGGCCGCGGTCCAAAACTACTTCGCGAACGTCTTCTGGCCGAATTGCCAGTCGAACTTGAACGTCACCGGTCCCTGCAACAAAGGCGACATCGCCAAGGAGGCCGGCATCGCCATCGCCGTTTTCTGCGACGACACCGCGAAGTTCGACCATGTCGTCAATCTTTACCGCACCTACTACGGCTCCGGCCTGATGGATACCCTGCCCACCGGCCAGTTGGGCGAGACGGGCCGCGACGGGGGCCACGCCTTCGGTTCCCTCAACGCCCTGGCCTTCGTGGCCGAGGTCGCCTATAAACAAGGCGTCGACCTCTTCTCGGAATTGGACAACCGGCTGCTGGCCTGCGGCGAATACTACTCCCGCAACACCTACACCACCGACAATCCCTACGTTCCTTTCGGCACCATCGATTGGCAGTGGATGAACAATGCGGCCGGACCCTACGTCGCCGATCGCGGCGCCTTTTACATCCTCCAAAACGCCTACAGACACCGCAAGAACCTGCCCACTCCCTGGATCGACCGCAAACTCCAGGATCAGCCCGTTAATAATAGCAACTGGATGAGTGCCAGGACGGCCGACCACACCACCGCCCCCGCGTTGTCACCGGTCACCTTCCCGGCGGTTTCGCCGGCCTCGAGCGGCCTGACCCTGACCACCCTCGGCAGCCAGACCTCGGGCCGCAGCCTCTCGTATTCGAATGGCACCTGGACGATGACCGGACTCGGGAACGGAGTCTGGCAGAATACGGCTGATGACTGCCAGTTCGCCTACGCCACGATGACCGGCGACTGCGCCATGGTGGCCAGGGTGAACTCGTTCACCTATTCCGGCTCCAATAACGGCAAGGCGGGCCTGATGATCCGCGACAACCTTATCAACACCATTTCGCAGCGCGCCTGGGTCGGCGTCGTGCCCGCGGCCACCAATCTGATGGAATCCCACGTGCGGGGCTTTACCGAAAACGGGAGCTACGACACCCATTCGCACCAGTGGTCCCCTGCCCAGGCACTGCCCTACTGGTTCAAGATCGAACGCCGGGGCAAGCAGATTACCACCTTCGTTTCGGGGGACGGCGCCAGCTGGTCGCCGCAGACCTGCTCCTATTACGGCAATCTCCCGTCCACCCTCTATATCGGCCTGCACATCAGCAGCGGGAATGCCACGCCCGTTACGGCCACCTTTGACAACGTGGCCTTCACCGGTGGAAGCGGCGGCCCGGTGACAATTCCGCCCACCCCGAAGGGCGTGATCGCCAACGGCTCCATCAAAGCCATTACCGTGCGCTGGCTGGCCTCCTTTGGCGCCACGTCCTACGACCTGCTCCGCTCGACCACCTCGGGCTCCGGCTACACCGCCCTTGCCAGCAACCTCTCCGGCACGAGCTACGTGGACACGACGGCGGCCGCCGGCACGACCTACTACTATGTCGTCCGCGCGAAAAACTCCGCCGGCACCAGTGGCAATTCGCCCCAGCACTACAGCGCTCGAATGACCTCGCCGATGGTGAACATCGCCTTCAGTGGCACCTCGACGGCCAGTTTCAACCAGGGCTCCTCCACGGAAGGCTCCGCCAAGGCCTTCGACGGCAACCCAGGCTCCAAGTGGTATGGCTACAATTCGCCGACGGGCTGGCTCCAGTATGATTTCGGCGCCAGCAACGCACAGGTCGTCAAACGTTACACCATCAACAGCGCTGACGTGGCCACGCGCGACCCGAAAGACTGGCAGTTCCAAGGCTCCCAGGACGGCTCCACCTGGACGACGCTGGACACGCAGAGCGGCCAGTCCTTCCTGGTCGTCATGTCGCAGAACACGTATAACATCGGCAACACCACCGCCTACCGCTACTACCGGATCAACGTCACCGCCAACAATGGGGCCACTGGCACGGCAATCGCCGAACTCGGCCTGTGGAGCGACAGCGGACAAACCATCCCCGATGGCATCTACCGCATCGTCAGCCGCAAGAGCACCAAGGTCCTCGACCTCGTCAATGGCGGCACCGCCGACGGCACCGATGCCACCCAGTGGGGCTGGAACGGCGGCGATGACCAGAAATGGACCCTCACCTACCTGGGCAATGGCCAATACAAAGCCGTGGGTGTCGCCAGTAGCAAGTTGCTCGAAGTCACGGGCGCATCCACCAGCAATGGCGCCGTCGTGCAGGTCATGACCTCGAACAATAACAACTGCCAAAAATGGACGGTTGCTCCTTCGGGCGACGGAGCCTTCCAGCTTCTGAACGTGAACAGCGCCAAAGCCATGGACGTCGCCAGCGGAAGCACCGCCGACGGAGCGGGCATCATCCAGTGGCCTTACAGCGGAGCCGACAATCAGCAGTGGAGGTTCGGCCTCACCCAGTAACCGCAGCCGACTCCGCCGCGCCTCGCCAAGGCGCGGTGGCAGGGTCACTCACCAGGAGCGCCGCGTCCAACCCGCGGCGCTCCTTCGTTTTTCCGGGGACGCCGGCACGAGAAATCCCCATCCCGGGGAGGGAGATCTCGCTGCTGGCGTCCCACGTTTTTGTCTCGCGACCTTCGTTCCCGGGAGGGCGAGGCTCCCGCCGAGCCGGGAATCAAGTGGACTCAGCGGGAGCTTCGCCCTCCCTGCGTTCTATCTCAGGGTCGCAATGCGCAGCACCGTCACGGAATTGCCGGGGAAACTGCGCGTGAATTTCGGGCCGGCGAGGGTCAGCTCCTCGGTGCGCGGGTGGACTTTGCGTGGCTCGGCCAGCGAATTTTCGTCCGTCGGATTCGCGGAGGTCAGCACGATGGCGCGCGCGTTGCCGGGGATCTTCGAAATTCCCTCGAGGCTGATCTCGGTCTCAACTGGCTTGGCGGCGGCGTTGACGACCTTGAGGATGATCTCGCCGGCAGCGGTGTCGCGCGTGGCGCTCGCGTAAATCGTCCGCGCGGTGAGGTGCGGCGGCTGGAAGTCGTGGACGAGCTTTCCGTCGAGCCAGCAGCGGACGCGGCCGTCCCGCGTCTCCACCTTCACATCATACCAGCGGCCGGCATCGATCGAACCGTCCTTGCGCGTGTCTGCGTCGTCGAGTCTCAGGGCGAAGTATTTGTTGTCCCAGCCCCCGAGATTCCAGCCGATGCGGTCCGTCTCGTGATTGATGTGAAACAGCAGCATGAAACCCTCGAGGCCGGAGATTTTCCGCGCCTTCATCGCGACGGTGTAATCCTTCCACGACGGATCGCCGATGAACGCGCGCGCGTTTTGCTTCTCGGCCGTCTGGCGGAGCACGCCGTCCTTCACGCTCCACTCGCCCGGGCCGGCGAACTTCCATCCTGCGAGCCCGTGTTTGGCGAAGTCCGAGGCAAACAGCACCTTTCCATCCGGCGCGGTGACCGTGATGTCCCTGAACTCCGCGCTCGTGTTCCAGGTGCCAACGCCGATTCCGCCCGTGGACACTCCCGACGGCAGCTCGGCGCTCTTCACCTCGATCGGCAGCGTCACGTCGCCGGTGTTCCGGCTGAACATCTGCTGCACGAAGTAGCTCGGCAAGCCATACCAGCCGGCGTTGTCGAAATTGATGAGGTCGGGGCTCCAGGAGCGGTGATGGACGTTCGTGAACAGCGGCGCGTAGGCGGCCATCACCACGACGTCGGAATTGCGCTCGAGGCCGGTCATGAAAGCCGCCTCGCCCACCGCCCCGCGGAGATTGCCGTAGCCGGCGCGCTTGGTGACGGCGTATTCGCCCACAAAAATCTTCGGCCCCTTGCGGTCGTAGTTGTCGTATTGCGTCGCTCGGCGCATGAGCCCCTCGGGCGTGTCGTAGTAATGCTCGTCCACGATCTCCGGCGCGGGGTCCTTCGGATAGGCATCCATCCAGAAGTTCGCGATGAGGATGATGTCGGGGTATTTCGCCTTGATCGCCTTCGCGAAGAGCGGCCAGCGCGCGGCGTAGTCGGGGCCGCCATTCTCGTTGCCGACCTCGATGTAGCGGAGGTTGAAAGGCGCCGGATGGCCATTCTTCGCGCGCAGCGATCCCCACACGGAATCCACGGAGCCGTTGGCGTATTCGATGGCGTCGAGCGCATCCTGCACCCACGCGCCCATGCGGTCGAGCGGCACGGACTCGCGATGCGACATGCCGACGTTCACGCAAAACACGGGCTCCGCACCGAGGTCCTCCGCGAGCTGGAGATACTCGTGATAGCCGAGGCCGTTCGTGGAGAGATAATCCCAGAGGTTGTGCTGCGGCCTGCGCGAGGCGACGTCGCCGATCGTGTGTTTCCAGTTGTAGGAATTCGCAAGGACATCGCCTTCGACAAAGCAACCGCCGGGGAAGCGCAGGAACGCCGGCTTCAGTGCGTCGATCGCTTCCGCGAGATCGCCGCGCAGTCCGTGCCCCTTCCAGGTCCGCTCCGGCATCAGCGAGATCATGTCGAGAAACGCGACGCCTTCGCCGGAGAGCGCGAGCTTCAATTTTCCCCGGGGATCGGACTTCGCCGGCACGAGCTCGAGGGAATACGACCTCCAGCCGTCGTCGTGGTTCGAGAGCTTCGGCGGGTTCGCCGGGACTTTGGCCGCGAGCTCGAGCACGCCGGACGCGAGCACGTCGCCATTCGCGGCGCACAACTCGACGCGCAATTTCCCGTGGAAGCCCTTCTCGCCGCGCACGGCAATTTGGAAGCGATATTTATCGCCGGCAACGAAGTTCATGCCCCAGTAGCCGGGATTTTCCAGCGTGAGTCCGGCGCCCGGGCAGACGCGGAGGCTCTGTCGGTTGAACGCGTTCAGCGGCTTGGAATCATCGAGCGCGGGCGCTGCCGCATCCTTCTTCGCACTGGTGAACGTCCAGTTGCGCAGCGCGTCCTCACCCTCGAACGAGCGATTGCGAACCAACTCGGGATAAAGGCCGCCGTCCGCCGCGAGATTGATGTCCTCGAAGAAGACGCCCCACAGCATCGGCGACACCGGGTGCGCCGGCTTGTCCGCCTGCACGGTGACGCTCGCGGGAGCCGCACAGGCGCAGGCCGTCATGGCGAGGGCGGCGAATGCCGGCGAGATCGAGGATCTGACTCTACGGCACGGTTCAAGAAAACGTTTCATCGTTGAGGTGCGTGTAGGGTGATTTCGGAGCCGTCGAAGCGGACCTCGGTGGACTGGAGGCCTTCGGCGGGTCCAGGCTTCATCCAGACGACGCGGAAGAGACGCCTGGCGGGCATGCCCGGGTAGGAGCCGCGGCGCGGACCGAGGGTGAGGCTGCGCGCCTTTTCATCCCAACGGAGAGGAATCGTTGCGGAGGCGCCCTCGAGGTAATCGTTGGTGTCGCCCTGATCTTCGTAGAGGAAGAACTCCCCGTCGGCGCCCGGGTAGAGGCGGAGCGTGGTGGGCTCGGACACCGGCTCCATCGCGTATTGGCGGAGGGGATCGAGCGGGATGATCGCGCCGGCGCGGACGTAGAGCGGGAGCGTAGCGAGATCGACGGGACGAACGATCTCGCGACCGCCCTCGATGCGTTCGCCGGTCCACCAGTCATACCAAATGCCGGCCGGCAGATACACACGGCGCTCGGTCGCTCCGCGCTCCACGACGGGAGAGACGAGCAGGTCGCGGCCCCAGAGGTATTCGTCGCCGCGGGCGGCGGCCGTCGCGTCATCGGGATAGTGCAGCCAGAGCGCGCGCATGAGCGGCAGGCCGGTGTCGCGGACCTGGCGCGCGAGGGCGTAGGTGTAGGGCAGCAGGCGGTAGCGCAGCTCGAGGTATTGGCGGCAGATCGGCTCGACCTGCGCGTTCGGCAGTTCGCCGGGAGGCGGCGGTCGGGCGCCTTCGAGCGGGCCGGGGTTTTCCGTGCTCCAACCCCACGGCAGGCGCAGTTGCCAGGCGCGGCCATGCGAGCGGAACGAGGGGCAGAAGGCGGAGAACTGGAACCAGCGCACGAAGAGTTCGCCGGTGAATTCGGGCGTGGGGTGGAAGCCTCCGGTATCGGTTCCCCAATACGGCGAGACGCTCAGCGAGTGGTTGATGCCGACCGGCACCTGGGCGGCAAGGGCGCGCCAGCGCGACTCGACGTCGCCCGACCAGATCCAGCCGCCGTAGCGGGCGACGCCGAGGTATCCGTTGCGCTGGAGATTCCACGGGCGGCGATCGGGACGATCCGCGAGCGGGCCTTCGTAATACATGCGGGCGCGAGCGAAACGGGACTCGATGTCGAACCAGTCGCCTTCGTCCGGCCACCAGCCGTCGATGCCCGCGGCGAAGGCCGGACGGTGACGCTGCCAATAGGCCACGATGTGGGTCGGGTCGGCCGTGGCCGAGGTGTCCGACGCATCTTGAAAGGTGCCGTGCAGACGGTCGCCGTCCCAGGGCAGTCGGATGGTTTTGCCCTTGGCGTCTTTCAGGGGCGCGACCAGCGGAGGGGTGACGTGCACGACGAAATGGAAATTCCGGCGATGCAGGTCGGCGAGCACGTCCTCGGGTGGACGTTCAAAAACCTTCGGGTTGAACTCCAGGGAGTCGTGACCGGTGTTCCAGCCGACCGGGCAGAAGCCGGTGCCGAGAAAGATCAGCGCGTCGCAGGGCAGCTTTTTTTGGCGAAAGGTGTCGGCCTCCGCCAGGATCTGCGCGGCGGATTCCAGCGTGCGGTGCGACTGCATGTAGCCGAGCGCCCACTTGGGAGGCAGGACCGGCCGGCCGATGAGTTCGGCGAGTTCGGCGAACCAGGCCTGCGGATCGCGGGCATCGGCGACAATGAGATCGAGGTCGGCGGAGGAGTCGGGGACGGGGCGGAATCTGCCTTGTCCGTTCGCGAGATCGAAATCGCCCGGGGACGAAACGACGAGCAGCGCCCAGCCCTCGGTGCCGAGGAGGTAGGGCACGGCGATGCGGGCGCCCATGGTGGGGCGATCCGGCGTGTGCTGGCCGTTGAAGTAGGGAAATTTTTTTCCGTTGCGGTCGAACTGCGCGCCGCCTTCGCCGAGTCCGAGAATCGGCCGCTTTCCGGTGTGAAAGCCGAAGCCCGTGGTGTCGTCGAAGCGCAGCGTTTGCACGGGCCGGCCCTTCGCGTCGGAAATTGTAAGGGTGAGCGGGTGGGCCTGGATGCGGACGGTAAAATCGCCCACGCGTTTTTCTTGGTCGGAAGATCCTGGCCCGCCGCTCCAACGAAGGGCCGCCGGAGGCCAGGCACGAGGGACGAAAACGGGAGAGACCGGCAGGGCGGCGGGAAGGTCGCCCGCATTCGGGGCGATGACGATGCGCAGGCTATGGGGCGTGCAGGGATACACGGCCAGTTCGGCCGCTGCTCCGGCATAGTGCAGGCCCGCGGGCCGGCTCCCCTCGCCCGACGACTCGTCCGCCTGGGCGCAAGCCGGCCGCCCCAGGCCGACGGCGAGGCCGAACAGGATGACGGCGGTGCGGCAGGCGCGGAAAAGGAGGTTCATCCTTCGGCGCCGGCGATCTGGCGCAAGCCAGAGGAGGGAGCGCCATTCTGGGCGACCGGGCCGGGGCGGATTGCGAGCGCGAACGCGGTTCTGCCATCGAACTTTTCGGGCAGCGAGACGTGCAGGCCGGCTTCGTCGCGCGTGAATTCCAAATCACCGCCGCCCACGAGCCGGACGGCGTCGATCCTGCCCGGCGCGTGCGGCGAGCCCGCGGCCAGAGATTTGACAAGCACTTTCCCGTCCTTCGGAATTTCGAGCACGATGGCGTAGAGCGTCGCGCCGTCCTTCGATTGCGTGAAGCGGATGTCGGCTGGGGTGAACGGCTTCTTCGAGACATCGGCCTGGCCTTCGGCATGCCCTTTCTCGGAAGATTCCGTCGAAGGGCCTTCGCCATAAATTTTCCACGGGCGGGTCGCATAGATCGCCTCGCCGTTCACCTTCAGCCACGCGCCGATCTCCTCGACGATGGCGATCTCCTGCTCGTCGGGCTGGCCGTCGCCCTGGAGCGGCACGCTCAACATGAGGTTGCCGTTCTTGCTGACGATATCGGCGAGCATCCGCACGATCGACGCGGCGGATTTGTAGCCCTTGTTTTCGTAGAGGCTGCGGCTGTAGTGCCACCCGCCGATGCAGGTGTCGGTCTGCCAGGGTTGCGGCAGAATGCCGTCCGCCTTGCCGCGCTCGATGTCGTAAACCATGGTCCGGCGCTGCATCTCGTCGAGATGCTTGCCGTTCATCACCGCCTCGGTGCGACCGTCCTTGTCGAGCCGCGTGTTGTAGAAATGGGCGGCGAGCTTCAGCGGCACCTCTGGAGCGATGTCGTAGAACGGAAGGACGCGGTCGTCGTAGTAGAGTTGATCGGGGTGATAGTCGTCCCAGAGCTGCTTGGTTCGCTTGAAGAATTTCTCGAGATACGCGCTGTCGGGCATGCTCGTTCCGCGCGCGGCGTCGAAGTTGTGGTGCAGCGCCCGGCCGGGGCGGTGGTTCTGCTCGTAGAGGTCCTGCGGATCGAGGCCCTCCCACCATTTGCCCTTGCCGTCGGCCTTCGTGAGTTTGCCGTCGTAGGGCACGCCCGCGAGCGGCCCGTCCTTGTCCGCGCCCTGCGCCACTTCATACCATGTCCAGGCACGGGCGGCGTGGACGCTCACGGCAAACCGCAGGCCGTTGGCACGGGTCGCCTTCGCCCATTCGCCGATCAGATCCCTTTTCGGTCCGACGTTGACCGAGTTCCACGGCTGATACTTCGAGTCGTAGAGGTCGAGGTTGTCGTGGTGGTTGGCCAGCGCCATGAAATATTTCGCGCCGTTTTCCTTGTAGAATTTCAGGAGCTTGTCGGGGTCGAAATGCTCCGCCTTCCATTCGTGAATGACGTCCTTGAAGCCGTGGGTCGAGGGATGTCCGTATTTCGCGAGGTGGGATTTGTATTGCCGGGAACCCTGCATATACATGTTCCGCGCATACCAGTCGCCGTCCTCCGGCTCGCACTGCGGCCCCCAATGCGCCCAGATGCCGAACTTCGCGTCGCGAAACCACTCCGGCGTCTCGTAGCGCGTGAGCGATTTCCAATCGGGCTTGAATGGGCCGTCGGCGATGGGCGGGAGGTTCAGCGGCCCGGGCTGCGCCGAGGCGATGGCGAGGCAGCAGCCCAGTGCGAGCAGGCTCGTGGGGGGGAGTTTCCGCATGATGATGTTTAGCTTACGGGGGATGAATCTGGGGTTACCGCTTCACGGGCGCTGCTGCCGTTCGGAATGAGGGGACTCGGGTCGACGGAAGCCCGGGTTCGGAAAGAGGCGTGGCGTCGGCATCGTGATGGGGGGGCGGGGGATCGGCGAGTTCGTTAATATACGCGGAATTCCCAGAGGCCGGGGGTGCCCTGGAGGATCGTCAGGCGCAGATAGCGAGTGCGAAGGGGCTTCTTGTCCTGATGCGGCGACTGGATGCGGATGTCGGCGTGCTCGACGTAGGGCTGCCAGGTCTTGCCGTCGAGCGAGGACTCGATCTTGAAGGCGTGGCCGTGCGTGGGCTGCACGAAATACGCCTCGGTGCCGAGGATGTCGCGAGGTGCGCCGAGATCGACCTGGAGCCACGGGGTCTTGTCGTTCGGCCCGGCCATCCAGCGGCTGCCATTGCTGCCGTCGGTCGCGAATCCCGGAACGAAGGACTCCGTGCGCTCGTGCGATTTGTCCTCGCAGCGGACCTTGAGCTCGGGGCGGACGGACGAGGCGGTGACGGTCGCCGTGAGCGCGCGATTGGGCAGCGGATGGGACGTCGACCGAATCGCGCCGACGCCCTCTTTCGTGAGCGTGATGGGCTGGATGGTGCCATCGGCATTGAAGTTCATCTTATCGGCGTAGATCGCGCGGTTCGTGCTGCCGCGCCCGTATTCCAGATAGACGAAATACCACTGGTCCGTGCCCTTGGGGTTGAAGAAGCAGCCGTGCCCCGGGCCGTAGATTTTTTTCTCTTCGTCGGAGACTGCAATGAGGTCGTGCTCGGGAGCGATCCAGGGGCCTTTGATCCCCGTGCGGCTCATCATGTAAGCATATCGGTAGTTTTCGCCGCCGCCCTGGGTGTAGAGGAAGTAATAAATGCCCTTGCGCTTGAAGAGATACTGCCCCTCGGCGTAGGCAGGCTGCTTGGCGGGGAGAACGATCTGGCCCTCCGGCTCGAGGTCGAGCAGGTCAGGGCGCATCTTCCCGAAGCCGCGACGCTGCCAGACCATGTAGCCCTGGCCGTCGTCGTCGATGAGGACCTCCGCGTCGATGCTGCCGGCGACCTTGGGCGTGATCGGCTTCCAGCCGGGCTCGTGCGTCTCGGGGTGCAGGAAGGGGCCTTCGGGAGATTTGGAGGTCGCCACGGTGAGCTTCCCGTCGAGCGTGGGGTAGAGGTAGTAGGTGCCGGCGCGGCGGATCACGCTGGCCGGCGCCCAATACTTCGCCGTGAAGCCGGGCGGAAAGATCGAGCCCTCGAAACTCCAATTCAGGAAATCGGTGGATCTCCACACGACCGGCAGACCCGAGGTCGACAGGTGCTTCCCCTCCCCGTCGGTGGTCGCGTAGCAGTAGAACACCCCGTCGAACTCGACCACGCTGGGATCGGCCAGCAGGTCAGGGATCAGCGCGTTGCCAAAGTCATTGGCCGGCAGTTTCCCGCTCCCGGTCGGCGCCGCCGCTCCGGCGGTCGTGAGGGTCAACACGGAGAGGAGAACGGGCGCAAGGAGGAGTCTTGGGGTCATGGGGACGGGCGGATTCGAAGATCTGTAGCCGCGGCGGAAGTCCGGGTCAATTTGCGAAGACTCTCGAGCCTCCGCCGAACATATCGGAAGCCCTCCCGGTCGACCAATTCGAGTCCCTTCCCCATTTTAATGAAAATTTAACGTTTTCGGAGCCCCTCTTAATTAGGCGGAGAGACGCACCGGCCGCACGATGCGTGGTGATGAATCCTACCGATTGGCTCCAGGTCGCCGCCTATGTCGCGGCGCTCGTTCTTCTCACTCCGCCCCTGGGCGCCTTCATGGCGCGGGTGCTCAAAGGCGAACGCACGTTTCTTCATCCCGTGCTGAGTCCGGTCGAGCGGCTCACGTATCGACTCATTGGCGTCGATCCCGCGCGCGAAATGACGTGGCGCGGCTATGCGAGCGCCCTCATGGCCTTCAACATTCTCGGGTTCCTTGTGCTGCTGGCGATCCTGCTCGGCCAGGGCACGCTTCCGCTCAATCCGCAAGGCGTGCCGGGCATGAAGTTCCCCCTCGCGTTCAACACGGCCGTCAGCTTCATGACGAATACGAACTGGCAGGCTTACTCGGGCGAGGCCGCGCTGAGTGACTTCAGCCAGTTGATCGGGCTGAACTTCCAGAACTTCGTCAGCGCGGCCACGGGCTTCGCCGCATTTGTCGCCGTGGCGCGGGGCTTCTCCCGGCAATCCACGACCACGCTCGGCAACTTCTGGGCCGACCTCGTGCGCTCGACGCTCTACATTCTGCTGCCGCTCTGCATGCTCCTCGCAGTCGTGCTTGTGAGCCAGGGCGTGGTGCAGAACTTTTCCGGCTACGTGACGGCAAAAACCGTCGAGGGAGCGGGGCAGGTCATCCCTCAGGGCCCCGTCGCCTCGCAAATCGCCATCAAGCAGCTCGGCACGAACGGCGGCGGATTCTTCGGCGTAAACAGCGCCCATCCCTTCGAGAATCCCACGCCGCTCAGCAACTTTCTGCAAATGCTGGCGATCCTCCTGCTCCCGGCGGCGCTGACCTACACGTTCGGCGTGCTGGTCGGAGATCGGCGGCAGGGCTGGGTGTTGTTCATTGCCATGCTTGTCCTCTTCTTTGGCGGCTTTGCGCTGAGCTGGTGGGCCGAGGCGCAGACCAATCCCGTCACGCAACTTGCCCAGAACATGGAGGGCAAGGAGCAGCGTTTCGGCGTGATGAACAGCGTGCTCTGGGCCACGGCGACGACCTGCGCCTCGAACGGCTCCGTCAACGCGATGATCGACAGCCTCTCCCCGCTCGCGGGGGGAGTGGCGATGTTCAACATCATGCTCGGCGAGATCGTTTTCGGCGGCGTCGGCTGTGGCCTCTACGGAATGCTGATGTATGTCCTGCTCACCGTCTTCATCGCGGGGCTGATGGTGGGTCGCACCCCCGAATACCTCGGCAAAAAGATCGAAGCCCGCGAGATGCGGCTGGCGATTCTCGTTCTCATCGTCCCCAGCGCGCTCATTCTGATCGGCGCGGCCATCGCCTGCCTTTACCCGGCCGCTCTGGCGAGTCTGGCCAACAACGGACCGCACGGCCTCAGCGAAATCCTCTACGCCTTCAGTTCCGCATCGGGAAACAACGGCAGCGCCTTTGCCGGCCTCACCGTGGACACGCCGTTCTACAACTACGCGCTCGGCCTCTGCATGTTCATCGGGCGCTTCATTTGCCTGATTCCGGTGCTGGCCATCGCCGGCTCCGTGGCCGCGAAGAAAACCATGCCGTTTTCCGGCGGCACCTTCCCCACCACGGGCGCGGCCTTCGTCCTCCTGCTGCTCGGCTCGATTCTGATCGTCGGCGCGCTCACGCATCTGCCCGCGCTCGCGCTCGGGCCGGGCATCGAGCACGTCCTCATGCTCCAGGGCCGCACGTTCTGACACTTCATCGATTCCTCACACCATGACCTTCAACCGTAATCTCCTCGTCGGCGCATTGCGCGACGCGTTCCTGAAATTCAACCCCCGCGAGCAGATCAAAAATCCGGTGATGTTCGTCGTCTTCCTTGGCGCGCTCTGGACGACCATCGGACTCTTCCGCGATCTCGACTCGTTCAACATCCAGATCGTCGTCTGGCTCTGGTTCACCGTCTTCTTTTCCAACTTCGCCGAAGCCGTGGCGGAAGGACGCGGCAAGGCCCAGGCAGAATCCCTGAAAAAAACCCGCACCAGGACGAACGCCCGCCGGCTCGACGGCGACCGGGAAACCCTCGTCAACGCCACCGAGCTTCGCAAAGGCGACCGCGTCGTCTGTGAAGCGGGCGACATCATTCCCGCAGACGGCGATGTGATCGAAGGCGTCGCCAGCGTGGACGAATCCGCCATCACCGGTGAGTCTGCGCCCGTCATCCGCGAAAGCGGCGGCGACCACTGCGCCGTCACCGGCGGCACGCGCGTCCTGAGCGACCGCATCGTGATAAAGATCAGCGCCGAGCCGGGCGGCGGATTCATCGATCGCATGATCTCCATGGTCGAGGGAGCCCGCCGCCAGCGCACGCCGAACGAGATCGCCCTCGGCATCCTGCTCGTCGCGGTTACCGCGCTCTTCCTGCTCGTGGTCTTCACGCTGCCGGCCTTCGTGAGATACAGCGAGTCCGCCGCCGGCCAGCCCGCCGGCACCGTGAACCTCTCGCCCGCCGTGCTCGTCTCCCTCGTCGTCTGCCTCATCCCGACCACCATCGGCGCGCTGCTCAGCGCCATCGGCATCAGCGGCATCGACCGCATGATCCGCCGCAACGTGATCGCCACCAGCGGCCGCGCCGTCGAGGCCGCCGGCGACATCGACGTGCTCCTTCTCGACAAGACCGGCACCATCACGCTCGGCAACCGACAGGCCGTCGCCTTCCTGCCCGCCCCCGGCGTGGAGGAAATCCATCTCGCCGAGGCCGCGCAACTCGCCTCGCTGACCGACGAGACCCCCGAAGGCCGCTCCATCGTCGTGCTCGCGAAAGAGCAGCATCGACTCCGCGCCGTCGAGGCGACCTCGCACCACGCCACGTTTGTCCCCTTCACCGCGCAGACCCGCATGAGCGGCGTGGATTTCGCGTCGCCCGCCCGTTCCATTCGCAAGGGCGCTGCCGACGCAATCCTCAAATGGGTGCGGGCCCAGGGCGTCGCCGTGCCCGAGCCAGTCGAGCGAATCGCCGAGAACGTCGCCAGGAATGGCGGCACCCCTTTGCTTGTCGCGGAGAACAACCGCGTGCTCGGCGTCGTGCAGCTCAAGGACATCGTCAAAGGCGGCATCAAGGAACGCTTCGCCCAGCTCCGCAAAATGGGCATCCGCACCGTCATGATTACCGGGGATAACCCCGTCACGGCCGCCGCCATCGCCGCCGAGGCAGGCGTGGACGATTTCATGGCCGAGGCCACGCCCGAGCAAAAGCTGGCCCGCATCCGCGAGGAGCAAAAGGGCGGCCACCTTGTCGCCATGACCGGCGATGGCACCAACGACGCGCCCGCCCTGGCCCAGGCCGACGTCGGCGTCGCCATGAACACCGGCACGCAGGCCGCCCGCGAAGCCGGCAACATGGTCGATCTCGACAGCAACCCCACCAAGCTCATCGAGGTCGTCGAGATCGGGAAACAGCTTCTCATGACCCGCGGCGCCCTCACCACGTTCAGCATCGCGAACGACGTGGCGAAATACTTCGCCATCCTCCCCGCGATGTTCGCCACGCTCTACGCCACCGGCGCTGCCGCCGGTCCGCTTGCCCAATTCAACGTCATGGGCCTGCACTCCCCGCAGAGCGCGATCCTGAGCGCCGTCATCTTCAACGCGCTCATCATCGTCGCCCTCATCCCCCTGGCGCTGAGAGGCGTGAAGTATCGCGCCGTCGGCGCCGTGCAGGTGCTCGCGCGCAATGCGCTCGTCTACGGCCTCGGGGGCGTCATCGCCCCCTTCCTCGGCATCAAGCTCATCGACCTTTTCCTCGTCGCCCTCCACCTCGCCTGATCCATCCCATGTTCAAAGAAATCCTCGCCTCGCTCCGAGCCATCATCGTCCTCACGCTCATCACGAGCGTCGCCTATCCCCTCGCGATTACCGCCATCGGCCAGCTCGCATTTCCCGCCCAGGCGAATGGCAGCCTCGTAAAATCCGGGGACACCATTGTCGGCTCCACGCTGCTCGCGCAAAAGTTCACGGCCCCGGGATACTTCGCGCCGCGCCCGTCAGCGGCCGACTACGCCACCGTCGCCTCAGGCGCGAGCAACCAGGGCTACACGAGCAAAAGGAATCTCGACGCGATCACCGAACGCCGCGCGACGCTCGGCGCGAACGCCCCCTCCGACCTGCTCACCGCCTCCGGCAGCGGCCTCGACCCGGACATTTCTCCGGAAGCCGCCCGTTTTCAGGCCGCCCGCGTCGCGGGAGCCCGCGGTCTGCCGATGGAAATCGTTCAGAAACTTGTCGCCGACCACACCCAGCCGCCGCAGTTGGGCTTCCTCGGACAGGCGCGGGTCAACGTCCTGGCGCTGAACCTCGCTCTGGACTCCGCATCTGCTGGCAATCCGGACCGGGTTCGCTGAGATTTCATCAGCAAACTGATGGCAACCGAAAACCGTCCCGACCCCGATGCCTTGCTTGCGGAAATCGCGCCGCCAGCCATCGGAGAAGGGCGGTTGAAAATTTTCCTCGGGATGTGCCCCGGCGTCGGCAAAACCTTCGCCATGCTTCTCGCCGGCCAGTCCCGGCTGGAGGAGGGCGGGGATGTCGTGATCGGCATCATCGAAACCCACGGACGCGTGGAAACGACCGCCGTCGCGGCAGGCATGTTCCGGATACCGCGCAAGAAATTCGTCCACCGCGATGTCTCGCTGGAAGAAATGGATCTCGACGCCATTCTGGCCCGCAAGCCCCAACTCGCCCTTGTGGACGAACTGGCGCACAGCAACGCCGCCGGCAGCCGCCATCCCAAGCGCTGGCAGGACGTGGTGGAGCTGCTGCAAGCCGGCATCGACGTTTACACCACGCTCAACATCCAGCACATCGAAAGCCAGCGGGATGTCGTGCGGCAGATCACCGGCGCGCCCGTTCACGAGACGGTGCCGGATTCCCTCATCGATCGCGCCGACGAGATCGAACTCGTCGACCTGACTCCCGATCAGCTCCGCAAGCGGCTCGACGAGGGCAAGGTCTATTTCGGAGACCGCGCCGCCGCCGCTTCCTCGAATTTTTTTCGAGAGGGCAACCTCAAGGCCCTGCGCGAGATCGCCCTCCGCATCACCGCCGAGAAGGCCGACCGCGAACTCCGGGATTTCATGCGCTCGCGGCGGATCAGCGGTCCGTGGCGCTCGCGGGAACGCTTCCTCGTGGCGATCGGCGGCAGCCCGTTTTCCGGACGCCTCATCCGCCTGGCGCGCCGCGCCGCCGCTGCCGTCCACGGCACCTGGATCGCCGTCTCGGTGGACACGGGCAGGACTGCGGACCCCGTCGCCCAGCCCCGCCTCGAAAACAACCTCGCGCTGGCTCGCAGTCTCGGCGCCGAGGTGGTCCTCACCACCGGAGCGAGCATCGCCGAAGCTCTCCTGCGCGTTGCCCGCGAGAACAATGTCACGCAGATCATCGTCGGAAAGCCGCTGGTTCATCCCGTGCTCGAATGGCTCTCGGGCGGCTCGCTCGTGAGCAAACTCATTCGCGACAGCGGCGACATCGACATCACCGTGGTGCGGGCGGATAAAACGGCCCACCCTTGGAAGCCGGATTTCTCGGCCATCGGCCGTCCTCACTTCCTTCGGGAACTCGGTCTCGGCGCTCTCGTGGTCACAGGGACGACGGTGCTGGGCATGCTTCTCCAGCCTGCCATTGGCTATTCGACCGTCGGCCTCCTCTACCTGCTCACGGTGCTCGTCAGTGCGACCGTGCTTTCACGGGCCGCCATCCTGTGCGTCGCGGCGATGACGGCTTTCACCTGGAACTTTCTTTTCATCCCGCCGACCATGACCTTCCGGATCAGCGGCGCGCACGACACGGTGCTCTTCGGGCTGTATTTCGTGGTCGCCCTCGTCATCGGCCAGCTTCATGCCCGGTTGCGCCAGCGGGAACGCGCCGAGCGTCGCCGCGAACAGCAGACTCTCGCGCTCTATCAATTCACCCGGTCACTCACGGAGAAGGCAGGATTCACGGAGACCCTCGAATCCGCCGCCGCCCGATTGCGGGAAATTTTTCCCGCGGAGTTCGCCGTCCTTCTCAAGGAAGGCGATACTCCGCTCGTGACTTATCCGACGGCGGGCATCGCGATCAACGAACGGGAACGCGCCGTCGCCGAGTGGGCGTTTTCCCACGGAGAAGCCGCCGGCCGCACCACGAATACCCTGCCCCAGTCGGCGGGATTCTATCTGCCGATCCGCACTCCGCGCGGCGTGCTGGGCGTGCTTGCGGCATTTCTTCCGTCGAATCGCTCGCTGGGCCTCGAAGAACGCCAGATGCTGGAAACGTTCTGCTCGCAACTCGCCATGGTCGTCGAACGGTTGCAGCTTCAGCAGGAAGCGGCCCGCTCCGAGGTCGAGGAACGCTCGCGCCAGCTGCAAAAGACTCTCCTCGACAGCGTCTCTCACGAACTTCGCACGCCGCTCGCGGTCATCGCCGCCTCGGCGGAGCGCCTCGCCGGCTCCGTGCGCGACGAGGACAATCTCCTCGGCGAGATCGCGAGCGCCACCCGCCGCCTCGAGCGGGTCGTGTCGAACCTGCTGAGCCTGACGCGGCTCGAATCCGGCTCCGTGCAACCCCGGTGGGAATGGTGCGATCTCGAAGACATCATCGACGAAGCCATTGTCTCGGTGCGGCCCGACGCCCCGGAGCGGGTGTTTGCCGTCGAGGTCGCCCCCGACGCGGCCACCCTGCACGTGGATCCCGGCCTGCTGGAAGACGCCATCCGCAATCTCATCCGCAACGCCGCCCAGCACACGCCGGACGGAACGCCCGTCGAGGTCGACGCGAGGCAGCTCGACACCAATATCCACATTCGCATCTCCGACCACGGCCCGGGAATTCCCGAGGAACGACGCGAGGCGGTGTTTGAAAAGTTCGTCCGCGGCCCGGAAGCGCGTCCAGGCGGTCTGGGGATGGGCCTCGCCCTGGCGCGGGGATTCGTCAGTGCCCTCGGTGGCTCCCTCCACGCCGGCTCGCGCTCCGATGGCGCGTCCGGCAGCACCTTCACGATCATCCTTCCCCCATCTCAACCATGAAACCCTGTCGCGTGCTTGTCGTGGACGACGAACCGCAAATCCGCCGCCTGCTCCGCATCGCCTGTGAGTCCGCCGACTACCGCGTGGACGAGGCCACGGATGGCAGGGAAGGACTGGCCCTCGCCGCAAGCAACCGGCCCGACGCCGTCATCCTCGACCTCGGGCTTCCCGAGCTTCCCGGTATCGACGTGCTCCGCCGGCTGCGGGAATGGAGCGAGGTTCCCGTGCTCATTCTTTCGGCCAGGCAGGATCCGGAGGACAAAGTGGCAGCCCTCGACGAAGGGGCTGACGACTACGTGACGAAACCCTTCGACACAAACGAGCTCCTTGCCCGTCTGCGGGTGCTCCTGCGCCGCAAACATGGAGAGGAGGAGCCCATTTTCGAAAACGGGCCGCTTCGCATCGATTTCGTGCGCCGTCTCGTCCATGTGCGGGACAGGGAGGTGGAGCTGACCGCCACGGAATACGCGCTCCTGCGAATCCTTGCGCGCCATGCCGGAAAAGTCATCACTCACCGGCAACTGCTCGAAGAAGTCTGGGGACCAGGACAAACCGAGCAATCCCAATATCTCCGCGTCTATCTCAGCCACATCCGCCGGAAACTCAAGGAAGCCGGGCTTTCCCTGTCCATTCGGACGGAGCCCGGCATTGGCTACCGACTTCTCGACAATCTCTGCCCCTCTTAAGACTCAGAAGACCACGGCTCGGCAATTTTCAGGCATCAGGCCACCGCCTGCCGACAGCGATTGAGACCCTCCGAAAGGAAGGGACCGAATTCCGGGATTGGCGGACGGGAAAAACCCGTGCACAGTGATCGATCCGGCTTCCCTGTCATAAGACAGGAGAAGAGCTGACGATTTCCCGGGCCGGCACTACCTTTCGAAGGATGCCCGGCCGCAGCACCCACCCGGTGCGCCGATTGATCGCCCGCCGGGGACCGCTATATTCCATTATCCATTCGTTTCATGAGCTCCGACACTCCGACCGCCGCCCCCGCGACCGATAAGCCCCTCGTCGCCAACGAGGGCATCAAGGCCGCCTCGCATCTCCTGCGCGGCGCCATCCAGCAGGACATCGCCGACCCCTCGACCGGTGGCATTTCGGAGGACAGCAACCAGCTCCTGAAGTTTCATGGCCTCTACATTCAGGACGACCGCGACGTGCGAAACATCCGCAAGAAGGAGGGCAAGGAGAAGGCCTTCGGCTTCATGCTCCGCGTGCGCCTGCCCGGTGGCGTCGCCACGCCGGCCCAGTGGATCGTCCTCGACGACATCGCGACGCAGCTCGCCTCGCCGTCCCTGCGCATTACCACCCGGCAGACTTTCCAGTTCCACGGCATCCTCAAGGGCAATGTGAAACCCGTCGTCCAGCGCATGCACGAGGTGCTGCTCGACTCGATCGCGGCCTGCGGCGACGTGAACCGCAACGTGATGGCCCCGCCCAATCCCGAGCGCAGCGCCGTGCTGCAGCAGGTCTACGAAGACGCGAAAGGCTGGAGCGAATTCGCCCTGCCGAAGACCCGCGCCTATCACGAAATCTGGCTCGACGAGGAACTCGTCGCCGGCGGTGAAGCCGAGAGCGAGCCGATGTATGGCGCGACCTACCTGCCGCGCAAGTTCAAGACCGGCTTCGCGATTCCGCCGTCGAACGACGTGGACATCTTCTCGCAGGACCTCGGCTACATCGCGATCGTCGAGGGCGAAAAGCTCCTCGGCTACAACGTGACCGTCGGCGGCGGCCTCGGCATGAACCACGGCAACGTCGAGACCTTCCCGCGCCTGGCCGACGTGCTGGGCTTCATCACTCCCGACCACGTCAACACCATCGGCGAGGCCGTGCTCACCACGCAGCGCGACTACGGTGATCGCACGAACCGCCGCCACGCCCGCCTGAAATACACGATCGAGGATCGCGGCGTGGAGTGGTTCAAAGCCGAGGTCGAGAAGCGCTCGGGCATCACCTTCGAGCCCGCCCGCGCCTTCAACTTCACCACGATCGAGGATCCCCACGGCTGGCACGAGAACGCCGACGGCACGTGGTTCTACGGCCTGCACATCCTCAGCGGCCGCATCAAGGACGTCGAGGGCTGGCCGATGCGCACCGCCCTGCGCGAGATCGCCGAGGTCCACAAGGGCGACTTCCGCCTCACCCCGTCGCAGAACCTTTCCATCGCCGGCGTCACCGCCGCGGAGAAGCCCGTCATCGAGGCCATCCTTGCGAAGCACGGCCTCGACCGGGAAAACGAGCGCTCCGGCATTCGCCTGAATGCCCTCTCCTGCGTGGCCCTGCCCACCTGCGGCCTCGCCCTCACCGAGAGCGAACGCGCCCTGCCCGGTCTGCTGGAGAAATTCGAGAACATCCTCGACGAGGCCGGCCTGCACGACGACGCTATCAGCCTCCGCGTCACCGGCTGCCCAAACGGCTGCGCCCGCCCGTATCTCGCGGAGATCGGCTTCGTGGGCCGCGCGCCCGGCAAATACGCCCTTTACCTCGGCGCCAGCTACAACGGCACGCGGTTGAATCGCCTTGTCTCGCCTAGCATCACGCTCGACGACGGCGTCGCCCTCATCGCGCCGTTCATCAAGCGCTATGCGGTGGAGCGCGAAGAAGGCGAAGGTTTCGGCGATTTCTGCAATCGCGTGATCCTGCCGAAGGACGCCACGACGCACAGCGTCGGCACGCCGGCGGAAGCGGTGTCGGCCTGACCGACACCCCGCGGTCTCGGGTCGCCTAAAACGCCCCGAGTTTCGACAGATTCACCGAGGACATGTATTCGGCGATCATCTTGCCGTCGGCAAACACACGCACCCATACGCCGACCAGCTCGTCCTTCGTCGAGGATTGCTTGCCGTTGGCGTAGTAGTAGCTGGTGTTGAGACTTGTGCGGTGGAGTTTGACGGGCTTCGTCTCGAAGCCCGCCGTTCCGCCCGGCCTGATCGCCTCGACCGAGGCCTCGCCCTCGAGCCGCTGCGGCTTCACCTCGCGCGCCTGCTTCATGCCATCGTCGCGGCGGAAATAGACCCGGTATTCCGCGGTGAGCGCCGGAGTCGCGTCCATGAACGAGACGTTTTTGACAATGACCTTGTAAATCCCGCTAAACTCCTGCATCGCAACCGCGCTGGCCGTTTTCTGTCGGGTGGCATCGGTCTTGGGGATCGCGGTGACTTTTACCGCCGGCGTCCCCGCCCACGCCGAAGAACCGATCGCCAAAACAGCCCCCAGAGCCCAGCCATTCCCCTTCCGAATTTGCATCGGAGCACTTAGCCCAATTGGCCCAAAAATCGTCAAACCAAATCGCCCCGACGACGGTCCCCTGATCGCCCGATAGCCGCCACCGCCACATCCCCGACCCGTGCCTGCCGCCGGCCGGGCGATCTTTGGATGTATGAAAACCACATCCTCTCCGCGAATCTTCGCGTCCCTTCTCGCGGCCGGGGCGATTCCGATTTCCGCTTTCGCCCAGTCCCAGAACTCCACAAACAGCTCCAACTCCACCACCGATACCTCGTCGCAACCGGGCGTTTTCACTCCCACGATCGGTGTGAATCCCAGCGCCGGCGACACCACGGTCGCGCCGCCTCCCGCGCAGACCCAGGCCGGCAGCTCCACGAGTGGCGCCCCGAATACAACCGCTCCGAACACCGGTGCGCCTTCGATGAACGGCGCTCCCAATACCGGAACGGCGGAAGCACCGTCAGCAAATGGCGAGCCGTCCAACCCGGACTCTGCGACCGGCACGGCGACCTCTCCAAGCACGAGCGGCGCCGTAAACGGAGCTGACAATTCCACAACCGGGAGCAACTCGACCACTGGCACGGGGACGAGCACGAATACGTCGGGCTCCACCACGGGCGGGACCGGCACATCGTCGGACACTGGCGGGACCTCCACCGGCAGCTCTGGAGGCGGCGCGGCGAACACTTCGACTTCCGCGGGCGGCTCCAGTTCGAGCGGCGGCGGCGGTGCTGGCGGCGGTCGATAAACCTCCAGCCGGCTTCACTCGAAAAACCCGTGGGTCGCCCCCTCGACCGGTGCCCGCGGGTCTTTTCGCGCTATTTTTCCTCGGCCGGCGGCTCGGAGCCGACGCTTACCGGGATAGTCTCGAGCTTGCCCAGTTCCGCCCGGAGGAACGTCTTCACCTCGTCGATTCCCTCCGAGCGATCCGCCGAAATCGTGATGATCGGCGCTTTCCGAACCGAGCGTTTGAAACGCTTGAGGTTCTCCTTCGCCGATTCGAGGTCCATCTTGTTCGCAATCACCGCCCACGGCCGCTGACTCAGCGTCGGGTCGTAGAGATCGAGTTCTTTGCGAAGGGTGCGGAAATCCTCGAGCGGATCGCGCCCCTCGCTGCCCGCCATGTCGATGACGAAGAGCAGCAACCGACAGCGCACGATATGACGCAGGAACTCGTGGCCGAGGCCCTTGTTGTCGTGGGCGCCCTCGATGAGGCCGGGAATGTCCGCGACCGTTAGCCGCGCATAGTCGGGATACTCGACCACGCCGACGACGGGATTGAGCGTCGTGAACGGATACGAAGCGACCTTGGGATGCGCGGCGGAAAGCTGGCCGAGCAGCGTGGACTTGCCGGCATTGGGAAATCCCACGAGGCCGGCGAAGGCGATCGTGCGCAGCTCGAAGAGGAACCAGCCTTCCTCGCCGTCTTCGGGCGGCTTCGACTGGCGCGGGGCGCGATTGAGCGAGCTCTTGAAGTGGGTGTTGCCCTTGCCGCCGCGCCCGCCCTTGCAAAGGACGAATTCCTGGCCGGACTCGACGAGATCGGCGAGAAGTTCGCACTGCTCGGCCTCGAGTTTGAGCTTCGGCGCGGGCTCTTCGTCGAAATCGAGCGGATCGTGCACGCGTGGCCTGAAGGCGTCGGGCAGCCGATAGATTAGGGTGCCGATCGGGACATTCACGTAGGTCGGCGGGGCCGAACGGCCGTGCTTGTCCTTGCCCTGGCCGTGGCCGCCCTTCTTCGAGCGGATGATCGGCTCGTAGTAGAGCGCGACGAGATTGTCCGTGTGCGGATCGGCGCGCAGGATGATGTCGCCACCGTCCCCGCCATCGCCGCCATCCGGGCCGCCGCGCGGAATAAATTTTTCGCGCCGCATGCTCACGCATCCCGTGCCGCCGGCGCCCGCAATGCCATGCACGCGGATCTGATCAACAAACTTCATCGCGGGAGATTCTCACGCCGAATCCCCGCGGGCGAAGAAAATCAACCACCCGGTTTCAGAAGGGACGCATAGAGATCCACGGTCTTTTTCGCGATTGCGTCCCAGCCGAACATTTCCTCCGCACGCCGGCGCCCCGCCTTGCCGAAGGCCGCGCATTTTGCCGGATCGGCCATCAGGTCGTTGATCGCCGCCGCGAGATCGCGCGAGAACCTGTCGGGATCGACCGGCTCGAACGGGCTCTCGGTCATCTGGTCGATCGGCACGAGCGTTCCGGTCTCGCCCGGCACGACGACCTCCTTGATGCCGCCGACGGCACTGGCGACCACCGGCGTCTCGCAGGCCATCGCCTCGAGATTGATGATGCCAAAGGGCTCGTAGATCGACGGACAGACGAACACCGCCGCGTGGCTGTAGAGCTCGATCTTGGCCCGGGTATCGACCATTTCCTGGATCCACATCACGCCCTCGCGGTGCTCCTGCGCCCCGGCCACGGCGGCCCTCATTTCCTCCGCGATCTCGGGAGTGTCCGGCGCGCCGGCGCAGAGGACGATCTGGAAGCCGGGATCGAGATACTTGATCGCGTTCACGAGGTGGACGATGCCCTTCTGCCGCGCGATGCGGCCGACGAAGAGAATGTAGGGCCGGGCGGGATCGATGCCGAAGTGCTCGAGCGAGGCCCGGGAATCCGTCGCCTGGTATTCCTCGAGATCGATGCCGTTGTAGATGATCGGCACCCGCTCCTCGGGAATGTCGAACAGCCGAAGGATGTCCGCCTTCGTTCCCGCGGACACGGCGATCACCGCGTCGGCCATTTCCATCGCGGTCTTCTCGAGCCAGCAGCTGAAATCGTAGCCGCCGCCGAGCTGCTCGCGCTTCCACGGCCGCAGCGGCTCGAGCGAATGCACCGTGATCACAAGCGGGATGCCGTAGTTGAGCTTCGCGAGAATGCCGCCGAAATGGGCATACCACGTGTGGCAATGCACGACATCGGCATCGATGTTCGTCGTATTGAAATCCGTGCAACGGCGCACCGCGCCGAACACGGATTGCAGCGGCTTCGGGCACGTGAATCCGCTGGCATCGAGGCCGAAGCCTTTCACGACGGGGTTTCCGGTCGGCACGTCCTGATCGCCGAACGCCCTCACCTCCACATCGATATGCCGCGCGAGGCCGCGGCTGAGATAATCGACGTGCACGCCCGCGCCTCCATAAATCGTGGGCGGATATTCGTTCGTGAGGAGAAGTGTTTTCACGTCGCCACGCTAACAAAGCCTCCCTCTCAAACAAGCCGGCGCGAAGATTGATTGCGCGGCGGATTTCGATCGCGATCCATTCGCGATTCCGAGCCATTCCAGGTCACCCGGGATATTCTCAACCGCCATGAAAAGATGCTCTCGATCCTGTTGGGAGGGCTGCCCGGGCTGGACACGTGACGGCCGCGGCTACGCGCCGAGCAACCAGGTGAGCTGGCCGTCGAGCGGCGCCACCTTCGCGCAGGGATA
The DNA here is from genome assembly GCA_036569045.1 of Chthoniobacterales bacterium. Taxonomy (NCBI): domain Bacteria; kingdom Pseudomonadati; phylum Verrucomicrobiota; class Spartobacteria; order Chthoniobacterales; species Chthoniobacterales bacterium. Next base: position 29,283 of record DATCRI010000054.1, read on the forward strand.
ATCCGACGTGCCGCTGAAGACTTCGTTCAGCACGTCGTCCTTGCCGGCGCTGTTCACGAGGAAACACACGTGGCGGGCGGCATCGATGAGCGGATACGTGAACGTGATGCGCCACATGTCCATCTGCGGCACGAAGTTTTCGACGACGAGCTTCTCCCGCTCGACGAGCGCGGGAGTGCCGGGAAAGAGCGAGGCCGTGTGACCGTCGGGCCCCATTCCGAGGAGAACAAGATCATGGCGAAACACGCCGCCGCCGGCACGGGCGCGCAGGGCGACTTCGTATTCGTGGGCCGCCGTCGCAGGATCGATCTCCCCCTTCATGCGCAGGATGTTTTCCGTTGGAATCGGCACCAGATCGAGCAGGGTGCGGCGTGCCATCAAATAGTTGCTCCTCTCGTCATCCGGCGGCACACAACGCTCGTCGCCGAACGTGATGACGACCTTGCGCCAGTCGATGGCGCGTTTTGCGAACGCCTGAAAAACCGGCTTCGGGGTATTGCCGCCGCTCAGCGCGAGGGTGAAGACGCCGCGCTCGCGGATCGCCTCGTTGGCGCTGGTCTCGAGCAACTGCACCGCGTCGTTCACGAAGTCGTTGGAATGAATGATGTCGGGTTTCATAAAATTTTTACATGAGGCGCACGGGCACGCTGAACTCGATGATGCCCGCGCCGGCGCGCAGGCGCGGCAGGTTCACGGTGGTGAGCGAAGCCTTGCGAATGTTGAAGCACGAGCCGCCGGAGAATGCGGAGATCGCCTCGCTGAAATCCGGCTCGTGGCCGACGAGCATCACGTGGTCGAACTTCGTGCAGGCGGCAAGGCCTTCCATGCAATCGTCCGGCGACATGCCGCAGGCGATCCATCGCTCGATCAAGACCTCCCGGTCGTCGAGGCGCCTGGAAACGGCGCGCGCGGTCTGCTCGGCGCGCACCACCGGACTGGAAAGAATGATGTCCGGAATCAGCCCGAAGCGGACGCAGAATTTGCCGACCTTGTCCGCCTGCTCGAGGCCTTTCGGGGTGAGCCGACGGTCGAAGTCGGTGGTGACTTCGTCCTCGGCGTCGCCATGACGGAGAAAGGTGAGCAGCATCGGACGGCCAGCCTAGAACGGCGAAAGCGGTTCCAGCAACCTCCGAACGGGCAACAATTCCGTGGCGGCGCGCTCAGGCGAGATCGTTCTCGAGCACGATGCGGTAGCGGGCCTTGCCGGCACGCAGGTGCTCGAATGCGTCGTTCACCTTCGACATCGGGAAGAGCTCCGTGACCGGCGCCACGCCGTGCCGCGCGCTGAACTGCAGCATCCGGTCCAGCGCAGTCGGACTCCCCGTGGGTGATCCCGAAATCGACTTCTGCCCCATGATGAGGCCAAACGCCGGCACCGGCAGCGGCTCGAGCACGGCGCCGACGACGTGCAAGCGGCCTTGCGGCGCGAGCGCCCCGAGCAGGCCAGGAATGTCGAGCGGCACATTGATTGTCGAGACGATGAGGTCGAGGCTGCCGGCGATTTTCTTGAGCGCGTCGGCGTTCTTCGTGTTGTGCACGAAATGCGCGCCGAGCTTTCTGGCCTCCGCTTCCTTGCTGTCGCTCGTCGTGAAGGCGTGGACCTCGCAGCCCCACTTGTTCGCGAATTGCAGCGCCATGTGGCCCAGGCCGCCGATCCCGATGACGCCGACGCGGGCCGTCGGGGGAATGTTGTGGACGAAGAACGGCGCAAAGACGGTAACGCCGCCGCAAAGCAGCGGGCCGACCTTCGCGAGATCGAGCCCCTCGGGTAGCGGACGCACCCACGGCCACTGCGCGCGCACGCGATCCGCAAAACCGCCGTGACGTCCGACGATCGTGCCCTGCGCGGTCGCGCAGAGGTGATGATTTCCCGACAGACACTCCGGGCAGGAGAGGCAGCTGAACGCCGTCCAGCCCAGGCCCACCTGCTGGCCGACCGCAAGGCCCTTGGCCTGATCGCCGAGCGCGACGACCGTTCCGGTGACCTCGTGTCCCGGCACGAAGGGATAGCCGGTCATCCCCCAGTCGTTATCGAGCATCGAGAGATCGGAGTGGCAGATGCCGCAGTGCGACACCTTGATCTCGACCTCCTCGGGGCCGAGATCGCCGGGATCGTAGGCGTATGGCTCGAGGGTTCCCTTGGCGTTCGTTGCGGCGTAGGCGTGGATCTGGCTCATGGGATGAAAACAGGTTTGTCGTTTCCCGAACTGTTGCCCCACAAACGCCATTTCGCAAAAAATCTTTGTTCGATCGCGGTCGAAAAAGCGAAAGCCGCCGTCCGGTTGATCGGACGGCGGCTTTCGAAAGGAAGGACGGACGATCCGGTTACATGCTCATGCCGCCGTCGACGGCAAGCACCTGGCCGGTGATGTAGGCGGCCTCGGCGCTGGCAAGGAATGCGACGGTCGCGGCGATGTCGTCGCCCGAGCCCATGCGCGCCTGCGGAATCTGCGCGAGTGCGCCTTTCTTGACCTCGTCGCTGAGCACGGCCGTCATGTCCGTCTCGATGAAACCCGGCGCAACGACGTTCACGGTGATGCCACGGCTCGCGAGTTCGCGCGCGATGCTCTTCGTCATGCCGATGAGGCCGGCCTTGCTCGCCGCGTAGTTCGCCTGCCCGGCGAGACCCATCAGGCCGCTCACGGAGCTGATGTTGATGATGCGACCGCCGCGCTGCTTCACCATCGCGCGGAGCACCGAACGGGTGAAATTAAAGGCGCCCTTGAGGTTCGTCGAGAGCACCGCGTCCCAGTCGTCGCTCGACATGCGCATGGCGAGGGTGTCGCGCGTGATGCCGGCGTTGTTCACCAACACATCGGCCCGGCCGAAGTCAGCGAGGATCTGTTCGCCGACCTTCTGCACGGCGTCGAAATCGGCCACGTCCACGGCGTAGGGCTTCGCCGCATCGGGATACTCGGCATTGATCGCGTCGGCGACCTTCTGGGAATTCGACTCGGTGCGGCTGACGACCGCGACCTTCGCGCCCTCGGCGGCGAACCGGCGGGCAATGGCTTCGCCGATCCCGCGGCCGGCTCCCGTGACAATGGCGACTTGGTTTGCAAAACGACTCATGGCGACAAGTCTTCCCGAGTGATTTCGCGGTGGCAAGCCTCGCCGCACACCGCGTAGAACCAAGCTCATGCCGTCGCGCCGTTCCCGCCCCGTGGAGGTTTTCACGGCATTCCTGCGGCTCGGGCTCACGTCCTTCGGCGGCCCCGTCGCGCACCTCGGGTTCTTCCGCACGGAATTCGTCGAGCGACGACGCTGGCTCGACGACGAAGCCTTTGCCGACCTCGTCGCCCTCGGCCAGCTCCTCCCCGGCCCGGCCAGCAGCCAGGTTGGAATCGCCCTCGGCCACCTGCGCGCCGGGCTGGCGGGTGCGCTCGCGGCGTGGGCCGGCTTCACGCTGCCCTCGGCGGCACTCATGATGGCCTGCGCCTACGGCCTGGGAACCACCGACCTTGCGCCCGGCTGGCTGCACGGATTGAAACTCGCCGCGGTCGCGGTGGTCGCACAGGCGGTGTGGCAGATGGGCCGCCAGCTTTGCCCGGACGTCCCCCGCGCCACGCTCGCCCTCGCGGCCGCCGCGCTGGCGCTGGTCGCGCCAACCCCGTGGATGCAACTCGGCCTGATCATCCTCGGCCTGCTCCTCGGCGCGCAAAAATTTCGCCCGGCGCCGCCCCCCGTCGCAGCCAGCCAGCCAGACCATCTTCACGTCCGCCCTTCGCCATGGTCCGCAACCTGCCTCGGCCTCTTCTTCGCGCTTCTCGGCGGCCTGCCCCTGCTCGCCCTTGCATGGCCAAATCATTGGCTCGATCTGGCCAACGGATTTTACCGCTCCGGCGCCCTCGTTTTCGGCGGAGGCCACGTCATCCTCCCGCTGTTGCAGGCCGAGACCGTCGGCCACGGCTGGATCCACCGCGAAGACTTCCTCGCTGGTTACGGCGCCGCGCAGGCCCTGCCCGGGCCGCTCTTCAGCTTCGCCGCGTATCTGGGCGTGTTCGCCGGTCCCGGCTGGCTCGGCGGCCTGTGGTGTCTGGCGGCGATTTATCTGCCGTCCTTCCTGCTCGTGTTTGCAGCGCTGCCGCACTGGCAAACGCTCCGCTCCCGGCCCGGCGCCCGCGGGGCCCTGGCTGGCGCGAATGCCGCCGTCGTCGGCCTTCTGCTTGCCACGCTGCTCCATCCCGTCGCCACCAGCGCGCTCGACTCGTGGCCCGCCGCCGGCCTCGCGCTCGCGGCATGGGCCGCCCTGCAATTCGGAAAAATCCCGCCCTGGCTCCTCGTGATCGCCTGCGCTCTGGCGGGCCGAATCATCCTGTCGTAAAAAAAATCATGCCATCCCGCTCCGCCGAACTCTTCGCCGCCGCCAAACTCCGCATTCCCGGCGGCGTCAATTCCCCCGTGCGCGCCTTTCGCTCCGTCGGCGGCGATCCGTTTTTCGTGGAATCCGCCGCCGGCTGCCGCATCCGCGACGTCGACGGGCGCGAACTCATCGACTATGTCGGCACATGGGGTCCAGCGATCCTCGGCCACGCGCCGGCGCCCGTCATCGAGGCCGTGCGCACCGTCGCCGGCCGCGGCCTGAGCTTCGGGATTCCGAATCCGCTCGAGGTCGAGATGGCCGAGACGATCTGCCGCCTCGTGCCCTCCGTCGAAAAAGTCCGCATGGTGAACAGCGGCACCGAGGCCACGATGAGCTGCGTGCGCCTCGCCCGCGGCTTCACCGGTCGCGACCGCATCGTGAAATTCGAGGGCTGTTACCACGGCCATGTCGACTCTCTCCTCGTGAAGGCCGGCAGCGGCGCGCTCACCCATGGCCGGCCCGACAGCGCGGGCGTGCCCGGCGCGCTCGCCGAGCTCACGATCACCCTCCCCTTCAACGACCTCGCTGCCGTCCGCGCCGCCTTTGCCGAAGCCGGCCGCGAGATCGCCGCAATCATCGTCGAGCCCGTGCCCGCAAACGCCGGCCTTTACCTGCCCGAGCCCGGCTTCCACGAAGGCCTGCGCGCCCTCTGCGACGAATCCGGCGCGCTGCTCATTTTTGACGAGGTCATGACCGGGTTTCGCCTCGCGCCGGGCGGCTACCAGGAACTCAGCGGCATTCGCCCCGACCTCACCGCGATGGGCAAGGTCATCGGCGGCGGTCTGCCGGTCGGCGCGTTCGGCGGACGCGCCGACATCATGGACCACCTCTCGCCCGACGGCCCGGTCTACCAGGCCGGCACCCTCTCCGGGAATCCCCTCGCCATGGCCGCCGGCCTCGCCCAGCTCCGCGAGATGGAACGCCGCGATGGCTGGGCCGAACTCGAGAAACTCGGCGCGCAATTCGAGGCCGCCGTCCGCGAAATGATCGCCGACGGCCCGTTCACCTTTGCGCGCATCGGCTCGATGTTCTGCCTCTACTTCACCGCCGGTCCGGTGAAGAACCTCGCCGAAGCCATGCGGGCCGACAAACCCGCCTTCAATCGCTACTTCCACGCCTGCCTCGAGGGCGGCGTCTATTTCGCGCCGTCGCAATTCGAGGCCGGCTTCCTCTCCCTCGCGCACACCGAGGAAGACATCGCCGAGACCGCCCGCATCGCCACCGCCGCGCTGAAATCGGTTGGCAGCTAGGCTCCCGACGTTCATCCTGAATTACCCCAGTCACTCCTTGGACTCGAGCAACGACAGCGCATCGGAGATCGAGCTGATTCGACGGATCGGCGACGGCGATCGCGCGAGTTTCGAGGAATTCTACGACCGCTACTCCGGCCTGATTTACTCGACCGCCCTGCGCGTCCTCAACGACGTGGCCGATGCCGAGGAGGTCACCCAGGAAGTCCTGTTCATGATCTGGGAAAAAGCGCCGATGTATGACGCCTCCCGCGGGAAGCCCCTCACCTGGGCCGTAACGATGACGCGGAACAAAGCCATCGACCGCATTCGCTCCGTGCAACGCCGCATCCGCCTGCGCGACGGGGCTGGCGCCGAGATGGCGGCGGATACCTTCGTCCACGAACGCCGCCCCTTCGACGAGGTGGATTCCCACGAGCAGAGCGACCGCGTTCGCTCCGCCGTGCTCCAGCTGAAGGCCGGTCAGCGCGAGGTCATCGAGCTGGCCTATTTCGGCGGCCTCACCCAGCAGGAGATTGCCGATCGACTCCATGAGCCACTCGGCACCGTCAAGGCCCGCATCCGCCGCGGCATGATGCGCCTGCGAAAGTTGATCGCTCCCGGGGAGTGACGCCCGCCCGGCCTCGCCCACGGTTTGACATTGAATCCTGCCCGGAACGCGTTAGCCGTTAACGCCGTGCAACCTCTGCCAAGGGTCCGCGTAAGGGCCAAGTTTTTCTTCGAAGGCGACCGGAAGTTTTTCATCAAAGGCGCCACCTATGGCCCCTTCGCGCCCGACGCCGACGGCGAGCATTTCGGCAACCCGCAAAAGCTGGCCGGCGACCTCGCCATCATGCGCGACACCGGCATCAATCTGCTGCGCGTCTACTACGTGCCGCCGCGCTGGTTCCTCGACACATGTCTGGAATCCGGCATTCGCGTGCTCGTCACGATCCCCTGGGCCGAGCACATCGAGTTTCTCAACGACCGCAAGATCCGCCGCGAGGTCGTCCGCGCCGTGCGTGACGGCGTGAAAAAGAACGCCGGCCACTCCGCCATCTTCGGATACCTCGTCGGCAACGAGATCCCCACCAGCATGGTGCGCTGGCTCGGCGCCCGCGCCGTCACGGAATTCGTCGAGGAGCTCATCAACATCGCCCGTCAGGCCGATCCCGACGCGTTGTATTCCTACGCAAGCTTCCCACCCACGGAATACCTCCTCCCGCAGAACGTCGATTTTCTCACCTTCAACGTCTACCTTCACTATCAGGAGGACTTCGACCGCTACCTCGCCCGCCTCCAGAATCTCGCCGACGATCGTCCTCTCGTGATGGGCGAGTTCGGCATGGACACCATCCGCCATCCCGAAGAGGAGCAGGCGGAGATGCTCACCTGGCACATCGAGAGCGTCGTGCGCGGCGGGCTCGCCGGCACCGTGCTCTACGCATGGACCGATGAATGGTTCCGCGGCGGCAACGAGATCATGGACTGGAACTTCGGCCTCGTGCGGCGCGACCGCACGCCGAAGAAAGCCCTTGCCGCCGTGAAGGCGCTCTTCGCCGGCGACGAACCGATGACCCGCAAGATCGGTCTCGCCAGCTACCCGAAGGTCAGCGTGATCGTCTGCTCCTACAACGGCGCAAAGACGCTCGAGCGCTGCCTCGAGTCGCTCAAGGAAGTCGATTATCCGAACTACGAGGTCATCCTCGTGGACGACGGCTCCAAGGACAACACGCAGGAAATCGCCGCGCGCCATCCCTGGATCGTCAACATCAAGCAGGTCAACAAGGGCCTCTCCGTCGCCCGGAACGTCGGCGGCTACGCGGCCACCGGCGAGATTCTTGCCTACACGGACTCGGACTGCATGGCCGATCCCGACTGGCTCTACTACCTCGTTCACACGCTCACCAGCGGCGACTACTGCGGCGTCGGCGGCCCGAACATTTCCCCCCCCGCCGAGGACTGGATCCAGGCCTGCGTGAGCGCGGCGCCCGGCGGCCCCAGCCACGTGCTCCTCACCGATGTCGTCGCCGAGCACATCCCCGGCTGCAACATGGCCTTCCACAAATGGGCCTTCGAAAAGGTCGGCGGCTTCGACTCGGAATACCGCAAAGCCGGCGACGACGTCGATTTCTGCTGGCGTCTTCAGCAGGAGGGCCAGGTCATCGCCTTCAGCCCTGCGGCCATCGTCTGGCACTACCGCCGGTTCACGCTGCAGGCTTTCCGCAAGCAGCAGGAAGGCTACGGCGAGGCCGAGTCGCTCCTGCGTTTCAAGCACCTCGTCTTCTTCGGCCCCACCGGCACCGCGAAATGGCGCGGACAGATCTACGGCGCCCCGCGGTTCACGTGGCTCATCAACAAGCCCGTCATCTACCACGGCGTCTTTGGCGAGGGCCTGTTCCAGTGCATCTACCCGACGCCGCAGAGCGAAATCGCTGCCTACGTCAGCAGCATCGAATGGGTCGTCCTTACCGCCGCGATCTTCGTCACGTCCATTCCGCTGCCGTGGCTGCGCATCGTGCCCTACCTCATGTTCGGCGCCACGCTGCTCGTCGCGCTCAGCTACATGATCCACGCGAAGCTCGAGCCGCGCTTCGACACGATCCGCGCTCGACTGCTCGTCATTTTCCTCGCCCTCGCTCAGCCGCTCGTTCGCGGATGGACCCGCTACTACGTCTGGCTGAAATTCAAGCGCACCCCGCCGTCGGTCATCGCGACCCACGAGGAGGATTTCCGCCCCGTCCGCGGCAGCAGCATCACGAATCTCGAGTTCTGGGACGAAACGACCGGCAAGGGCCGCGAAGCCCTGCTCCCGGCCGCCATCGACGCCCTCGAGAAGGAAAACTGGAGCTACTCGATCGATACCGGCTGGAAGGACTGGGACGT
>DATCRI010000055.1 GCA_036569045.1 Chthoniobacterales bacterium
GTCCCGGCCGGTGGCTCCGGAAGGCGCGGCGCACCCGGGCCGAGCATCTGCTGGGCGTGACCGACCTCGGGATTCAGGAGATCGGGCGGCAGTGCGGGTATGCCGAGCTGGCGGCATTTTCCGCGGCATTCAAGCAGTGGACCGGACGCGCGCCCCGCGCGTTTCGCCGCGAGCGGGAGGGCGCGGGTTAGCGGTCCTCGAGCCAGCGGCGCGTGGTCTCCACGGCGTATTCGGTGAGGCCGTGGCCGGCGTTCTCGAAGCGCAGGGTGACGTCCGCTCCGCATTCCGCAAGCAACGCGGCGAGCCGGCGGGTGTTTTCTGCGGGCACGATCGGGTCGTGATGCCCCGCGGCGAGCAGAACCGGAGTGCCGGCGAGATCCGGAGACGTTTCGGGGACGAGCGGCACCATCGGCCGCAACAGGGCCGCCCCGGCAAGCGTGCCGGGGTGCAGAAGCAGCAGGCTGCCGGCGATGTTTGCGCCGTTCGAGTAGCCGACCGCGAGGAGTTGCTTCGGATCGAACTGGTATTCCTCCGCGGCGGCGGTGAGGAAAACCGCCAGTTCGTGGGTGCGGCGGATCAGGTCTTCCTCGTCGAAAACGCCCTCGGCGAGCCGACGAAAGAAGCGGGGCATGCCGTTCTCGAGGACCTGTCCGCGCGGACTGAGGAGCGCCGCGGAGGGATCGAGCGAGCGGCCGAGGGGCAGGAGGTCGTTCTCCGTGCCGCCGGTGCCGTGCAGAAGCAGCAGGGTGCGAGCCGAGCGGCCGGGCACGTGAACGTGAGGACGGTCGAGTGGAGTGGTCGGTTTCATATTTTTGCGGGCAGGGTGATTTTCGGCAGGATGTCCTCGATGCGTGGACGGGATGATTCCATCCACGAGGGCAGGCGCAGGGTCGTGCCGAGTTCGGCCCTGGATTCATCCGTGGCGAAGCCGGGCTGGTCGGTGGCGATTTCGAAGAGCACGCCGCCGGGTTCGCGGAAGTAGATCGAGCGGAAATAGGTGCGATCCATCACGGGGCTCACGCCGTAGCCGAGCGTGGCGACCTTGTTCTGCCAGGCGACATGCTGCGCGTCGTTGGCGGCGCGGAACGCAATGTGATGCACCGAGCCAGCGGCCGGGCGGGCCGGGCCGAGGTCCGGCCGGGCCAGCAGATCGATGACCGTCCCGGGTGCGCCGGAAGCGGCCGTTTCGAAACGGGTGCGGTCGCCCGATTTCTGGGTGAGTCGATAGCCGAAGGTTTCGGTGAGCAATTGCGCGGTCGCGTCGGGGTGATGCGAAATCGCGGTGATGCCGTGCAGTCCGCGGATCGTGCATTCCGCCGGAACCCCGCCGTCGGTCCAGGGTTGGATCTGGTCGGAGGTCGGGGTTGCGATGAGCTCGATCGGCAGGCCGTCGGGATCTTCAAAACGGATGACCGTTTCGCCGAAGCGCTCCGATGTGCTGGCGTTCACGCGGTGGGCGCGCAGGCGCTCGAGCCAGTAGCTGACCGCGTTTTCCGGAATGGCGAACGCATTCGCCTCGGTTTCGCCGGAGCCATGGATGCCGCGGCGGGCGTGGGGCCAGGGGAAGAAGGTGAGAATCGTTCCCGGCGTGCCCACGGCGTCGCCGAAGTAGAAGTGGTAGCTACCGGGATCGTCGAAATTGACCGTGCGTTTCACGAGGCGCAGGCCGAGCAGGCCGGCGTAGAAATCGAGGTTGCGCTGTGGATCGCTCGCGATCGCGGTGACGTGATGGAGGCCGGAGATGTTCATGATCTTGGTGGGTTGGAGGCGGCCGGTTGACCGCCCCCGGTTGGGTTCAGCTCAATTTCCTGGCGATGGCCGAGTCGGCGGAGAGCAGGCCGCCGCCGCGGATGATGAGGGCGATTGCGATGCCGATGGCGAGCAGGTGGTATTCGAAGCCTTCGCCCTTCTGGGCGCCGGTCCAGTTCATGAAAAAGCCGAACTGGGAATGCACCGTGGCAATGGCGACGACCATCGTGGAGGCGATGCCGAGCGCGGCAATGCGCGTGCCGAGACCGAGAATCAATCCGATCGAACCCGCAAACTCCGCAGCGATCGCGAGGAAGGCGAAGAGCGCCGGAATGTGCATCGTGCCGGTGAAGAAGCCCATCGTGCCGGTGAAGCCGTAGCCGCCGAACCAGCCGAGCACTTTTTGCGCGCCGTGCGGGAAGAAGACGGCGCCGAGGGTGAGTCGGAGGACGAGGGTGGAGAGCGTATTGTCGGTTTTGAGCAGGTAGGTGAGTGCTTTCATTGGTTGTGTTGGTTGAGGCGAAGGTAGGATTCCGCGAGGCGGCGCGATAATGCTGGTTTGGCATTGAGGTTATGCATGTCGTGCATATGTTGCGGGCATGCTCGGGCAGCTCAGGGCGTTTCTTGTCGCAATGGAGGAGGGCAGCCTCAACCGGGCGGCGGCGCGTCTCCGCATGTCGCAATCCGCCCTCTCGCGGCAGATGCAGGTCCTCGAGGCGGAGATCGGCGGAGCCCTGTTCGAGCGAACCGCCGCCGGCGTGCGGCCAACGGACGCCGGCCATGCGCTCGCCAGCGCGCTGCCGAAGGTGCTGGCCGATTACGACGTCGCGATCGCGGAGGCACGGCGTCTGGCCCGGGGGCAGCGCGACCTCATTCGCATCGGCTACCTTGGCTCGGCGGCGCAAAGCTTCCTCAATCCTGCGCTGGCGACGCTGCGCCGCACGCATCCCGAGGTGAAGGTGAAACTGCTCGACCTCTCACCGGGCGAGCAGATCAGCGCGTTGCGGAAGGGGGAAATCGACCTGGCGCTCACCGGACAGGAGGGGTCGGCGGCCTCGCAGGAGTTTTACACGCGCAAACTGGCAACGCTGCCCGTTGTCGCGGTGTTGCCGGCTGATCATTTGCTGGCGGGTAGGAGAAGTATTTCGCTGGCGGCTTTGCGCGGGGAGCGATTTATTTCGGCACCCGAAGCGGACATGCCCGGGCGGGACCGATGGATTATCCAGCTATGCCGAAAGGCCGGCTTTCGTCCCAACTTCGTCCAGCAGGGAGAGAGCATTTCCCAGATGTTCTCGCTGGTGAGCGGAGAGGGCGCAGTGGCGCTGGCGCCCGGCTATTTGAAAGACATCGTCGTCCCCGGGGTGGCGTTCGTTTCGATCGCCGATCCGTCGGCGAAGTGGGATTTTCTCGTCATCTGGCAACGTGGCCGAATGCCGGCCGCCCTGCGCGCCCTTTTGGACGCGATGAAGTGCCGCCCCGCGGAGAGGAAATGATTCGCGGCTTACGTGCAGCCTCGAATCAGAAAGAGGATGAGCAGAACCGGCACGGGAATGCCGATCAGCCAAAGAGCCACCCAGCCCCAGGCTCCGGCGCGAGCTTTGTCATGGAGGTATCTCATGCCCGAAGATCGCGGCGACGCGGCCGAATGCGGGGATGAAAACGCTAGCTGATGAGCCGAACAGGGATTTTCACGACCAGCTTCCGGAGCGGAGCTCCCTCGCCGATCGCGATCTTCGGGCAGTGGGCCTCCCCGGGAAAAAACACGGCGAACTCACCGGGGCGAAGGGCCAGCAGGTGGCCGACCTCCGTGGGCGGCGCAAATTTTTCCGTGTCGCTTTCTGCCTTGAAAAGGGTGGGTTCGCCGAGCGACGCGACGGGCAGCAGGCGGATGCCCTCGATGCCTTCGATGAGATACTGGATGTCGATCGTCTGCCGATGATTTTCCCAGACGCATTCCGCCTCGGGTTTCGTCGTGTAGCCGTGGACGTTCACGAACCATCCTGGCTGTCCAAGCTCGTAGATTCCAGGTTCTGCCGAGGCGGCGTGGGTGGCGATCCAGGCGAGCGACTCGCGAAAGATCGGGTGCGTGAGGAAGGGCTGCCAGAGAGCGGGAGAGGAAAGCGCGGAGACAAACATCGGTTTCAAAAAAATGCAGGCCGCCGCGACGAATGCCACGACGGCCTGCTGTTCCCCCCAGAACAAGGCGAATAGTATGCATGGCCCGTGCCAATGCAAACTCTTTTTTCATTTCTTCGCGAAAAAGATTCGTGGGACGGAAAGTTTGATGGGTCGTCAATCGCGTTGACTTCCTGGGGTCGAACGAATTGCTTGGCCGGATGGGTAACGATTCGGTCACGAAGACTACGAGCCAATCCTGGTTTTCCCGCCTCGGAGGCGCGATTGCCGGCGTGCTTGTCGGAGTGTTCCTGTTTTTCGCGGCCTTTCCGTTGCTGACGTGGAATGAGGGCCGAGCCATCAAGCGGATCAAGACGCTGCAGGTCGGTCGCGGCGAAACGGTCTCCGTGCCGGCTGCGCTCATCGATGCCGCGAATGATGGCCGGCTGGTGCACGTCACCGGCGACCTCGTGGCTACGGAGGCCGTGAGCGATGAACAATTTGGGCTGACCGCGCCGGTCATCAAGCTGCGTCGCAAGGTCGAGATGTATCAGTGGAGCGAGGATGAGAAATCCGAGACGCGCAAGAAGCTCGGCGGCGGCGAGGAGACGGTGACGACCTACACCTACGCGAAGTCGTGGAGTTCTGGAGCGGTGAATTCGGATTCCTTCCATACGCCGCAGGGGCACGAGAATCCGAAGGAGTGGCCGGTGCGCGCGGAGACATTCGTGGCAGATCCGATTACGGTGGGCGCCTTCACGCTGCCGGAAAGTCTGGTATCCCGAATCGACAATTTTCAGCCGCAGGCGGTGTCGGCGAAAGACAAGGCGGCGATTTCCCATGATTTCGGACTTCCTGTCGCGGTGGCCGGAGAGGGTTTTTATCTGGGGGCGAATCCCCGGGAGCCGGCGATCGGTGATATGAAGGTGAGCTTCGAGGTGGTGAAGCCAGGCCCGGTGAGCATCCTGGCGCGGCAGATTCAGACGACCTTCGAGCCGTATGCCGTGAAGGGTTTGGGAAGCATCGAGCTCCTCGAGGCTGGCACGGTGAGCGCGGAGAACATGTTCGCGGCGGCGGAGCAGGAGAACACCATCATCACGTGGCTGCTGCGGCTTGCCGGATTTGTGATGATGTTTCTGGGCCTTGTGCTGATTGCGAATCCCCTGTCGGTGCTCGCCGACGTCATTCCTTTCATCGGGAACATCGTCGGCGCGGGGGCCGGACTGGTCGCGTTCTTCCTCGCGGCTGGCCTGAGCTTTGTGACGATCGCCCTGGCCTGGCTGGCTTTCCGACCGCTTATCGGGGTGCCGTTGCTGATCGCGGCGCTGGCCTGCGGCTACTTCGGCGTGCGGGCAATGGGCCGACGCAAGGCGACGCCGCCGGCCGTGGCGTAACGACGCCCCGACCTAGCGAATCGCCCAGCGCAGCTTCGCCGAAGTGGCGCGGGGATTCGCCCGGCATTCTTCCGCGCTGGGACGCTCGACATTCTCCGAGATTCGCGAGAATCGCCCGTCGCGCAGCGCGGCCTGGAAGGCCTTTTTCACGCGACGATCTTCCCCGGAATGAAACGTGAGGATCGCGACGCGCCCGCCGGGATTCAGGCACTCCGGCAGATGTCGGAGCAGCGTGTCGAGGGCCGTGAACTCCTCGTTTACCGCGATCCGCAATGCCTGGAAAACGCGCCGCACCGTCCTTTCGCGCTCGTCTTCGGAAATGGCCGGCAGGGTCTGGCGGATGGCGGCCGCGAGTTCCGTCGTCAGCGCAAAGTTGCCTCCGGCGAGGCGTTCGGCCAGCTGCGTCGCGCGGGGCTCGTCGGCGTTTTCCGTCAGGCATTCGGCGAGCGCCCCGGGACTCATGCGAGCGAGCAGGGCGGAGGCTGGCAGGCCTTTTCCGGGGTTCATGCGCATGTCGAGCGGACCGGGAACCTTGAAGGAAAATCCGCGGGCGGGGGCATCGATCTGCATCGAGGAAAGGCCGAGATCGGCGAGAATGCCATCCACGCCGGCAAGGCCTTCCGCGGCGATGACCCTGGGCAGACCGGCGAAGTTCGAGCGACGAACGGCGAACGTCGCTTCGTCAAATCCCCGGGCGCGCAGGCGCTGCTCCGTGCGGGGTTGCTCGAGGGGATCGACATCGAGGCCGATCAATCGGCCGCCGGGCTGGAGCCGGGGGAGAATCGCCCCCGCGTGGCCGCCGTAGCCGAGGGTGCAGTCCACGAAGACGTTGCCGGGCGCTGGGGCGAGCGCTTCGAGGATCTCGTCGACCATGATCGGCAGATGCGCGCCGGCGGGTGTCTTGCCCGAGGCGATGACCTTCGCGACGGTCTCGGGATATTTCTCCGGCGCGAGTTCCTTGTATTTCTGTTCGAACCGACGCGGATATTTTCCCGCGTAGCGCGGACGGCGACGGTGTGGCTCGGGAGGCGTGGCGCCGTCGCTCACAGCTCGTTGTATTTGCGGTTCGACCCTTTTGCCTTGGCCACCGGGTAGCGTTCCTCGTTGCGGGCGAGCTTGGCCCGCATGGCGGCGGCGAGATCGATGCCGCAGTTGTCGGCGAGCTCGAAGAGAAGGATCGCCACGTCGGCGATCTCGGATTCGATCTCCGCCCGGCGCTCGACAATTCGGAGGTCGGATTGTTCGGGGCTCTGCCAGACAAAATGCTGGAGGAGTTCGCCGGCCTCGGCCGTGATCGCGATGGCGAGTTCCTTCGGATTGTGGAATTGCCGCCAATCGCGCGCGTCGCGAAAATCGCGAATCTCCTTCGTCAGGGTGAGAATGTCCGTGGACATGCGGGAAGAATGTCTCGCCGGCGGGTGGATGGCGATGCCGTTTGCAGGCTTCCCCTGCTCGCAGGCGCCAATGAGGTTGTCGCGGACTGTTCTTCGCGATACGAGTGGGGTTTTTCGCCCTCCGAATGAAGATGAGACGGATCAAACTTTGCGCCGTGGATGCCCCGGTCATTTCCCGGGACTGTCGACGCTCGCGATACGGAAGGCTTTACTGTCAAGCGGAGGCCCGATTGCCAAAAAATCTCCCGGGACAAAATAGTCGCAACATGTCACGGTCCTCTGAGTGCAGGCGGTCGGCGGACTTCGCCGTTTCGCTTTCTACGACGGATTCCCGCTCGCGAAATCCGATCGTGAATCGATTCTCCAACTCTTTTTCGTAAACCAGTCACAGCATCACCCTCCCTGAATTCCATGAAAAATCTGTTCCCCGCACTCGCCCTCCTCTCTGTTGGTTGTCTCCTTACTGTTGGTTGCCAGAAAAAGGAGGGCGGAGCTGCTGGAGGCGGCAAGGAGTCGCTCACCGTCGGATTTTCGCAAATTGGCGCCGAGAGCGCCTGGCGCACGGCGAATACCGATTCCATCAAGGCCGAGGCGGAAAAGCGGGGCGTGAAACTCATTTTCTCGGATGCCCAGCAGAAGCAGGAAAACCAGATCAAGGCCCTGCGTTCCTTCGTGGCGCAGGGGGTGGACGTGATCGCGTTTTCCCCGGTGGTCGAAACCGGCTGGGAGCCCGTCCTGCAGGAGATTCATCAGGCCGGCATTCCGGTGATCCTCACCGACCGCGCCGTCGACGTCACCGACGACTCGCTCTTCGTGACCTTCATTGGTTCGGACTTCACCGAGGAAGGTCGCCGCGCCGGAAAATGGCTCGCGGAAAAGACCGGCGGCAAGGCGAAGATCGCCGAGCTCGTGGGCACGCCCGGTTCCGCGCCGGCCATCGATCGCAAGAAGGGATTCGAGGAGGTCATCTCCAAATATCCCGACATGAAGATCATCAAATCGCAGAGCGGTGAATTCACCCGCGCGAAGGGCAAGGAAGTCATGGCCGCCTTCCTCAAGGCCCCCGATGCCAGGGACATTACCGTCCTCTACGCGCACAACGACGACATGGCGCTCGGCGCGATCCAGGCCATCGAGGAAGCCGGCCTCAAGCCCGGCAAGGACATCATCATTGTCTCCGTCGACGGCGTGAAAGGCGCCTTCGAAGCCATGGTCGCCGGCAAGTTGAACTGCACCGTCGAGTGCAACCCGCTCATCGGGCCCCAGCTCTTCGATGCCGTGGAGGCTGCCGCAAAGAACCAGTCGCAGCCGAAGCGCATCGTCGTGGAGGAGGGCGTATTCGACGAATCGAAGGCCGCGGCTGAACTGCCGAAGCGCCAATACTAGGCCGGTCTTCGACCCTCTTACCGAGCTTCCTTGATGAGCGAAAACGTCCTTTTGGAGGTCCGCGGCCTCTCGAAAAGTTTCCCCGGAGTGCGCGCGCTCTCGGACGTCGACTTTACCGTCCGCCGCGGGGAAGTGCATGCGCTGATGGGGGAGAATGGCGCCGGCAAAAGCACGCTCATCAAGGTGCTGACCGGCGTTTACGAGCGTGATGCCGGAGAGGTTCACCTGGAGGGAGTTCCCATTCACGCGCGGAGCACTCGCGACGCCGAGGCGGCAGGCATCAGCACCGTCTATCAGGAAGTGAATCTTATTCCCGACCTCTCGGTCGCGGAGAACATCTGTCTCGGTCGGCAGCCGACCCGCTTCGGGAAGATCCAGTGGGGCGCCATCACGAAACGCGCGAAGCAGGCCCTGGCCCGGCTCGATCTCGACCTCGACGTCAATCGCCAGCTCTCCTCCTGCTCGATCGCTGTCCAGCAGATGGTCGCGCTCGCCCGCGCGATGGATGTCGATGCGAAGCTGCTGATTCTCGATGAACCCACCTCCAGTCTCGACGAACGCGAGGTCGCCGAGCTTTTCAAGGTCATGCGCAAGCTGCGCGCCGAGGGCATGGGCATCGTCTTCGTCACCCACTTCATGGATCAGGTGTATTCGATCACCGATCGCATCACCGTCCTGCGGAACGGCACGTTCGTCGGCGAGTATCTCACAAAGGAATTGCCCCGCCTCGAGCTCGTGGCGCGGATGATCGGCAAGGACGTGAAGGACGTGGAGGCGCTGGAGCAGAAGCATCCGGACTCCGCGAGCATCCAGCTCGGCGAACCGTTCCTCGCGATCAAAAATCTCGGCCGCCGCGGCTCGGTCTCCTCGATCGATCTCAGCGTCCGCCCCGGCGAGGTGGTCGGCCTGGCCGGTTTGCTTGGCTCCGGTCGCACGGAAACGGCCCGATTGATCTTCGGCGTCGACCGGCCGGAAACCGGCGAGATTTTCATCGATGGCAAATCGGTGAAGATCAACTCGCCCCGGGCCGCGATGGGGCATCGCATTGCCTTCACGGCGGAAAACCGCAAGGAAGACGGCATCATCCCGAACCTTTCCATTCGCGAGAACATCGTGCTCGCCTTGCAGGCCAGCCGCGGACCGTGGCGGAAGCTGTCGCGAAAGACGCAGGATGAACTCGCCGACCGGTTCATCAAGGCCCTGCGCATCAAGACGCCCGGCCCGGAGCAGCTCATCAAGAATCTCAGCGGCGGCAACCAGCAGAAAGTCCTCCTCGGCCGATGGCTGGCGACCGAGCCGCGCCTCTTCATTCTCGACGAGCCCACCCGCGGCATCGACGTCGGGGCCAAGGCGGAGATCGAGAAACTTATCGACTCTCTCCGCAAGGAAGGGCTCGCCATCATCTTCATCAGCTCCGAGCTGGAAGAAGTCGTCCGCACCAGCCAGCGCGTCGTCGTGCTGCGCGACCGCAAGAAGGTCGGAGAGTTCGCCGGCGCAGAGATCAACGAACACGCCATCATGAACCAGATCGCGGCCCCTGCGGCCGAGGCATCCTCCCATGCTTAGCCTCGTCAGCATCCTTTTTTGGCCGGTCTTCGTTGCGCTGCTTGTCGTCGCCCGCCGCCAGCGCATTTTCTGGCCGCTGCTCGCCCTTGGCCTGCTGCTCCTTTTCAACCAGCTCTTCACGCCCGGCTTCTTCGGCCTGGAGATTCGCGATGGCCACCTCTACGGCGCGCGCATCGACGTGCTGAAGCAGGGCGTGCCCGTGATGCTGCTCGCCCTGGGAATGACGCTCGTCATCGCGACCGGCGGGGTCGATCTCTCCGTGGGTGCGATCATGGCTGTCTCGGGCGCGGTTCTCGCGCAGGCCGCCGTGAGCTGGGGATGCTCTCCGGCGGTCTCGATTGCCCTGGCGATCGGCGTCAGCCTGCTGCTCGGTGCGTGGAACGGCGCGCTCGTCGCCGGCATCGGCATTCAGCCGATCGTGGCCACGCTCATCCTGATGGTGGCCGGCCGTGGCATCGCGCAGCTCATCACCGACGGCCAGATCATCAACTTCACGGATCCCACGCTTGTCTTCATTGCGAACGGCTACGTGCTCGGGCTGCCCTTCAACTTCATCCTCGTGCTCCTGATGCTCGGCGTCACCGCCGCGCTCACTCGCGGCACGGCGCTCGGCCTGCTCATCGAAGCCGTGGGTGATAACGATACCGCCAGCCGCTTCGCCGGCGTGAACTCGCGCTTCGTCAAGTTCACGACCTACGTCTTCCTCGGCTTCTGCTCCGCCCTCGCCGGCCTCGTCGCCGCGGCGGAAATCAAGAGCGCGGATGCGAATCACGCCGGCCTTTACGCCGAACTCGATGCGATTCTGGCGGTCGTCGTCGGCGGCACGGCGCTTACCGGAGGGCGTTTCTATCTGCTCGGTTCGCTGGTGGGTGCGCTGCTCATCCAGACGCTCACCACCACGATGTATGCGCGCAACATCAGCGCCGACATCGCGCCCGTGCCGAAGGCGATCGTCATCATCGCGGTGTGCCTGCTGCAAAGCGACCGAGCCCGCGCTCTCTTCACCCGAATGCTGCCCCGCAAGAAGGAGGTCAGCGCATGAATCGTCTGAATCCCAAATACATTCCCCTGCTGGCGACGGCGGTCGTGATGATCGCTCTCTATGCCATCGGGTGCATCCTGTATCCGAATTTCGGTTCGCTCCGCGTCGGCGTGAATCTCTTTGGCGACAACGCGTTCCTTGGCATCGCCGCCGTGGGCGCGACGTTCGTCATTCTTTCCGGCGGCATCGACCTCTCCGTCGGCGCGGTCATCGCCTTTACCACCATTCTCATTGCCACGCTGATCGGCGCGGGCATTGCCCCGTTGGGGGCCATCGCCATCGCGCTTGTCGTCGGGGTCGCCTTCGGGGCGGCGCAGGGCAGCCTGATTCATTTTTTCGCGCTGCCGCCTTTCCTCGTCACGCTCGGAGGCATGTTCTTCATGCGCGGAATGGCCTTCGTGGTGCGGGAGGAATCGCTCGCGATCAAGAACGCCTTCTACAGCCACACCATCCGCGATCTCGCCATTCCGCTCGTCGGACGCGTCTCGATCCCCTTCACCGCCACCTGCTTCATCGTGGTGGTGATCCTCGCGACCCTCGTGTGCGTGTTTACGAAATTCGGCCGTAATGTCTACGCGATCGGCTCGAATGAAAATTCCGCCGCGCTCATGGGCGTGCCGATCGGCCGCACGAAAATTGGCATCTATGCGCTGGCCGGATTCTTCTCCGCGCTCGGCGGATGTGTCGCCACGTTCTACATGCAGTCGGGCAATCCCGCCTCGTTCGTTGGTCTGGAGCTCGACGCCATCGCGGCGGTCGTCATCGGTGGCACGCTTCTCGCCGGCGGCGTCGGGTTCATTCCCGGCACGCTCATGGGCGTGCTCATTCTCGGTCTCATCCAGACGCTCATCACCTTCCAGGGCAATCTGAATTCCTGGTGGACGAAGATCGCCGTCGGCGCGTTGCTGCTGCTCTTCATCGTGTTGCAGAAGTCGATCGGCCGCACCCGCAGCGGCCACTAACCCGAGTTTTCGGTCCAGTCTTCGCCGGGCTCCGGCGACAGATCGGGCGTGGAAGAAGGCCCCTCGGCATTGTCGATTTCGCCGGCGTCGATGGCGTTGATCGGCACATCGAAATCTTCCTCGAGATCGAACTGCACAAAGGGATCGACTTCAACCTCCGGCGGCGCCGTCGAGAGCCAGCAAAGCCCCCAGAATGCCGAGGCGATGACCGCCACGCCGATCGTCATCCTGCGCAGGATGTCACCGAGAGCGGGAGCTGTTTGCGCGACGGGAGTGCCGGCGGTCGGGTTCTTGAAAACGCGATTGGCGGGCTGCCAGGAGCCCTGCCTCGTGGACCAGACGAGATCGCGGTTGCCGAGAGAGATCTCACCGGAGGGCGTCTCGAGCTCGGATCGCGAATACGGCCCGGTCCACGGATGAGTGCCGTCGCGTAGCACGAAAAAGCGTTCTTCCTGCAATTGGGGAGGCACCGCATTCTCCTCGCCTTCGCGGGACTTCGCCGCAAGGGAAATCCTCGCGGAAACGAATTTTCCGGCGATCCGGCGTGGCGGCGGCAGACTCTGATACACAACAACCATTGCCGCCGCGACTGTGGTGCGTGGCATGTCGCTGGTTGCGCCAATCAATGGAAATCCTGATGCCGCTTTGACGGGCTCGAGGACGTCTTCCGATACGCGCAATGGCTTTCGACGCATTCCGCCTGGACGTAGATTGCAGCTTTCTGCGGTCTGAGCTTCTGGCTTTCTGCGGCCTGCTCGAGGGATCGAGTCAATCCGGGCGGCTGGCTACAGGCAAGGCGTCCGCATTCGGAACATTCCATCAGGCAGAGCGCGCTGTCCCCCGACACGTTGACCAGAACACGCCTTCGATCGAAAAGCACGATCTCGCGGACCCGACCTTCCGAGGTCATCGCGGAGATGACTCGAAACACGGTGGCCCGCGAAACCTTGGGCTCAAGCGGGGCGAGGGCTTCGCAGACGTCTCTCGCGGTGAACGGATGCGCGTATCGGGCAACCGCCTCACGAACGATGCGTCTTTGCCTGGTCGCAAAGGTTGAGCCTTTGAGCGGCATTAGTGGGCGTGACCCTCACCCGTGCAGGTGCAGGCATACTCGGGGTGTTTGCACCCTTCGCAAATCGCGGGGTTGTAATCGATCCGGGTGTTCTGCGGTTTCGTCGATTCGGTCGCGCGAATCTGAAGCACGATTCGGTAACCGTCCCCGTCCGGAAGTGCAGTCTCGGAGACGAAAGCCTCCGCAGTCCTGCCGAAAGTGAGCCGGGCTTTCCCGCCTGGAGCTTCGGCAATTGCGGTGATCCGTTGCCCGCCGGGTGCGATGGGCTTGTTCGCTTCGTCGAGGATCGTGACCCGCACTTTCCTGTCCGGCTGGATGAAGAATTCCGCGTGTCCGCCTTCGATCTCGATCACTCGGCCGCCGCTGGGGCCGGCGGCAGGTTTGTGATCGTGGGTGTCCGCCGCGAAAGCGACAGACAGCGAAAGGGTAGCAATGATGATGGGCAGGATTCGTTTCATTTCTTCGTTGGATTTGAGGTGAGGGTAAGGAGGTCAAGATCGAGGTGATTGCGCCACGCGCGGAGGAAGGCCTCGTTTCGGCTTTTGATGGCCCCGAGAGATTCGCGATTCACCTCGAGGACGAGGCTGATGGGAATGGCGCCGACCCGATACTGGCGGTCGGCCAACTCGGCGGCGGATTTGAGATTGGGGGCAAGTTTTTCTGGCACGGCGGCAGCCACTTCCCGTGCGGCGGCGCTCGCGGCTTCCCGACGGTCGATCTCCCGAACGATTTTGGCTCGGACATCATCGAGCAAGCGCGCCCGCGCTTCGCCCGGTGAGGAGGCGCCGGTGCCGGATGGCCGCGTGAAGCCCGTCATGGAGTCCGCGCTTTCCTCGCGCCCGAACCACGGAGTGAGCGTGAATGACTCCAGTCCGACAATCGGGTCCAGACCGGAGAAACCGCGCTCGATCTCGGCGGCTCGCAGGTCATCCATCAGGGTCTTGCCTTCGATCGGCCTGTTTTCCGGTGGCAGAACGAAGGCGTTCTCGACGGTCAGCCTGGCGTCGGGTTTGCGTCCGAGCAGGCCATTCAACTCGATGCGGAGGCGCCGGGCTTCGACCCTTGCGCGAGCGGCCTCGCTCACAAATGGGATCGCGGCGCCCTCGAGGATGCGGGCTTCGATGAGCGCGGCATTGCCGGCGGCTGGCCGTTTTTCAAGCATGCGCACGAGCGCGGTGGTCCGCTGAGCCAGCGTGGCCGCATTGGTCGATATCTCGGTCTCGGATTGATACTCGATGGCCTTGAGCCGCACTTCGCTCGTGAGGACGAAGCGGAACTGCTCGAGGTAGAGCCGGGCGAGTGGCGCATCGAGGTTCAGCACCGCCGCGCGGAGTCGCTCCCGGGCGGGAAAGTCGAGCGGTTGTGGAATCGTGGCCGAATCGGCCAGCGGTTTCGGGAGAGCGGCGATTTGTCGCTCGTAGAAGGCCAGCTCGGGATTCCTGGCCAACGCATCCTGGACAAGGGCGTCGAGAGTTTCAGCGCGAGCGATGGCCGCGCTCAACGCGAAGAGAACGAGCAGTCGTTTCATGATCTGGCTTCCTTTCGGCGTGCGGCGAACGTTTCGAAGGCGAGGTAAAGGATCGGCAGGACCACGAGAGTGAGCAGCGTGGAGCTGACGATGCCGCCGATGACGACGGTGGCGAGCGGTCTCTGGACTTCCGCCCCGGCGCCGCTGCCGAGCGCCATGGGCAGGAAGCCGAGGCTGGCGACCGTGGCGGTCATCATGACGGGGCGAAGCCGGGTCAAAGAGCCCTCGATCACGGCATCGCGCACGGACTTACCGGCTTCCCGCAGCTGGTTGTAATAGCTCACCATCATGAGGCCGTTGAGCACCGCGACGCCGGAGAGCGCGATGAATCCGACTCCTGCGGAAATGCTGAATGGCATTCCTCGAAGCCACAGCGAGAACACGCCGCCGGTGACCGCGAGCGGGATGCCCGTGAAGATGAGGGCGGCCTGCCGGATGCTGCCAAAGGCTGCGAAAATCAGCACGAAGATGACCGTGAGCGCGATCGGAACGATGATGCCGAGCCGCGCTCGGGCCTCCTGCAGGTTCTTGAACTGGCCGCCGAACTCGACCGAGTAGCCCGGTGGAAGACTGACTTCCCTGGCGACTTTGGCCTGAGCCTCCTTCACGAAACTCTCCACATCCCGCCCTCGAAGGTTGACCATGACGACTGCGCGCCGCTGTCCCATCTCTCGGGCGATGGTGTTGACCCGCTCGCTGACTTTGAACTCCGCGACCTGGCCGAGCGTAATCAGGCCGCCGTCCGAAGTGCGGAGCGGCAGATTTTTCATCTGCCCGATCTGCTTGCGGAGATCTTCGGGCATGCGCACGAGGATCGGGTAGCGACGGTTGCCATCGATGATGCTGCCGGCTTCGCCGCCGGCGATGG
This sequence comes from Chthoniobacterales bacterium, assembly GCA_036569045.1. Lineage (NCBI taxonomy): Bacteria > Pseudomonadati > Verrucomicrobiota > Spartobacteria > Chthoniobacterales > Chthoniobacterales bacterium. Next base: position 15,077 of record DATCRI010000055.1, read on the forward strand.
CGCTCTCGACCGCGGCGTTCATCTCCGCGGCGTGGACGTTGTAGCGGGACATCGCCTTGCGGTCCGGAAGGACTTCCAGCAACGGAGCTTTGCCGAGCGCGTCGAACTCCACGTCCGCGGCGCCGGGCACTTTCTCCAGCAACTCACGCACCTCCGAAGCGATGCGTTCGATCTCCGCGTAGTCGTCTCCGAAGACCTTCACCGCGATGTCGGCCCGGGTGCCCTCGAGAATCTCGTTGAAGCGCATCTCGATCGGTTGAGAGAAAAGATAGGCTTGGCCAGGCACCTGCACGGTCAGCTCCTGGCTCATGTGATCGGCCGCTTCGTCCTTGCTCGGCGTCCTGCCGTCTTCCTTCGGCCATTCGTCGAACGGCTTGTAGAAGATGTAGGTGTCCGAGACGTTGACGCCCATCGGGTCTGTCGCCACTTCGGACGTGCCGATGCGGGAGAACGTGCGGGTGAGCCCCGGGAATCTGCTGATGAGCACCTTCTCCGCCTTCTCCTGCATGGCAATCGAAGCGTCGAGGCCGATGCTGGTCGTGCGAATCATGTGCGTTGCGAACGAGCCTTCATCGAGCTGAGGGATGAATTCGGCGCCGAGCCGGCTGAAGATGGCCAGCGCCGCGATAAACAGCGCGATCGCGCCGCCGATGACGATCCAGCGAATCCGGATCGCGGCTTCGAGTGCCGGGAGGTAGATGCTCTTGAGCCAGCGCGTGGCGAAGTTGTCTTCCTCGATGATCTTTCCGCGCAGGAAATACGAGCAAAGCACCGGCATGAGCGTGAGCGAGAGGATGAGTGCGCCGATCAGCGCGTAGATGACGGTGAGCGCCATCGGCTTGAACATCTTCCCCTCCGTGCCGCTGAGGGAGAGAATGGGAATGTAGACGATCGTGATGATGGCCACGCCGAAGAAGGTCGGGCGGCCGACTTCCTTCGCGGCGCTCATCACGGTGTGCATGCGCTCGCTCGGACTGAGCAGGCGGCCGAGTTCGTGCTGACGCAGGCCAAGACGGCGAACGATGTTTTCCACCATGACGACAGCGCCATCGATGATGAGGCCGAAGTCCACGGCTCCAAGGCTCATCAAATTTCCGGAGAGGCGCGTTTGCACCATGCCGGTGATGGCGAAGAGGAAGGAGAGCGGGATGGCGGTCGAGACGATGAGCGCCGCGCGCCAGTTGCCGAGCAGCAGGAGGAGCACGGCCATGACCAATAGCGCGCCTTCGAAAAGGTTCTTCTCGACGGTCGCGATGGTGCGATCCACGAGATCGGTGCGATCGTAGACCGTCGTGATTTCGACTCCCGGCGGGAGCTTGGGACGAATCTCGTCGAGCTTCGCCGCGACGCGCCGGGCGACCACGCGGCTGTTCTCGCCGGCAAGCATGAGAGTGGCGCCAAGCACGGCCTCCCGGCCGTTGAACGTGGCCGAGCCGGTGCGGATGTTTTTGCCGACGCTGACTTCGGCGAGATCGCGCACGTGGAGCGGCTCCGCGCCGGCGCGGAACTTCACCGGCAGATCGCCGATCTCGTCCGCCGTTTTCACCCGGCCATCGGCGCGGATCGTGATCTGCTCGCCGCCGATCTGCACGCTGCTGCCACCCGCGTTGTCGACGTTCTCGCCGATGACGCCGGCGAGCTCGTCGAAGGTCACGCCGCTCGCGAGGAGCTTCTCCGGGCGCGGCAGGACAACGATCTGTTTCTCGTAGCCGCCGGAGGCGTTGACCTCGGCGATGCCGGGCACGGAGCGAAGTTGCGGCTTCACCACGAAGTCATGGATGAGCTTCAGTTCCATGAGCTGCCCGTCGCGGGTCTTCGGCTTCTCCGCGAAGTCGGATTTGTAATCCACGACGTAGTAGAAGATTTCCCCCAGCCCGGTCGTGATCGGAGCCAGCTTGGGCGTGACGCCTCGCGGCAGATCATCGGCCGCATTCTGGAGTCGCTCGCTCACGAGCTGGCGCGCGCGGTAGATGTCCGACCCTTCCTCGAAGACGAGCGTGATCTGAGACAGTCCGGTCTTGGAGAGCGAGCGCATCTCGACCACGCCGGAGATGCCGAACATCTCCATTTCCAGCGGATAGGAGACCAGCTTCTCGATCTCCTCCGGAGCGAGGCCTTTCACCTCGGTGTTGATCTGCACCTGGACATTCGTGATGTCCGGCACGGCGTCGATGGGCAGCCGCGAGGCTGCCCAGACGCCGGCGACGAGGAGCGCGGCGGTGGCGAACAGCACGAAGAGGCGCTGCCGCAGTGAGAATTCGATGATTCCTTCGATCATGGTTCAGTGGCAGTGGCCGCCGCCTTTGGTGGCCCGCAGTTCGGTGAGGTAAAGAGGTTCAACGGGATTCGAAACGACGATGTCGCCGTCATAGAGCCCGTCGGTGATTTCGATGAGTTCCGAGCTTTCGGAGCCTGTGGTGATCGGGGTGCGGAGGTAGAATTCGCCGTTCCTGACGTAAGCGAATTTTCCCGTGGAAGTTTCGAGCACCGCCGAACGCGGCACGGCCGTCGCCTCGACCGAGGGCAGCCGGACCGAGACCGGCACGAAGGCGCCGATCGCGAGACGGTGCGTCGGATCGGGAAGTTCGAGAAGGATCTCTACCTTGCCAATCGTAGCGCGCTGCATCGAATCGATCGAACGCACGAAGCCCTCCAGCGAACGACCGTTTGCATCGAAGGTCACCGGCACATCGGCTTCGAGTTGCTCCGCGATCTCCGGCTCCGCCGTTGCCGACGCCAAAGCGGAGGTTGCGCCGACGGTTTCCTCCGCGGTTTGGTAGACCTGAGCCGTGAGCTTTACGACGGGCTGGATGGGCGATGTCACGACCTCCACGGTCGTCAGGCCGAGCGCCTTTTTGGATTCTTCGACGAGACGGATGCCCTTGCCTTCCTCGAAGGAGGTCTCACCACCTTCGGCACCGTGGTCGGGACCTTCTTCGTTGGGTTCCTCCACGGCCGAACTGGGCTTGCCGCACCCGACGAGGAACGTGAGGGCGAAGAGGGAGAGTGCTGTGAGCAGAAATTTCAAGGGGCCTCCTTCCCGACGGCTCCACCGCCGGTTAAAAGATCGAGGTCGAGCAACGCCTTCCAGGCTTCGAGCACCGCGACATTCCAGGTTTGGGTCGCGTTCACATACTCGCGCTGGGTGTCGAGGTAGAGCTGCGCGCCGATTGCTCCCGAGCGGTATTGTTGATTCGCGAGCGATGACGCTTCACGGAGGCCGGACCGTGCGTCCTGCGGCATGCGGCCTAGCTGACGAGTGGTGATCTCGTAGATACGCAAGGTCCGCACGACGGCGGCCTCGGCCTCGCGCTCGGCCTGCACGCGCATGGTCTGGGCCTGCTCGCGCCGGGCCTTTGCGCTCGCGATGTTCCCGACGTTCCAGTCCCAGACCGGAACCGTCGCGGTGATCGCTCCCCCGATGTTCGTTTCCGTTTCTCCGGCGACATCCCGGCTGAAAAACGGTCCGATTGCGAGATCGGGTGCGATTTCAAGACGAGTGGCCGCAAGCTGCTTCCCCGCTCGCTCGACTTCCGCGTGGCGGATGCGAAGCAGCGGATTGTTTTGCTGGCTCGCAAAGACGAGTTTGCTCGTGTCGAACTTCTGCACCGGAGGCTTCAGCTCGGCGCGAATGGAGATTGGCTGTGCTTGCGGCCAGCCAAGCAGGGCGATCAACTCGGCGCGGGCCGTTTCCCGGCGCACCTCCGCCGTTCGCACCGCTTCCTGAAGCGAGAGGAGGTTGCCATTGATGAGCCGCAGCTCCAGTGTCTGCCGGGCGCCCTGGCTTTTGCCTTTCAACGTGCCGGCAAGCTCGGTGCTTTCGCGACCGACCTGCTCGGCAACCGTGCTATCCGCGCTCGCGGCGAGATACTCCAGCGCAAGGAGTCGCACCTTGCCGACAAGCGCGTGGCGAAACTGCTCCAGTCCCAACTCCGCAATCTGGATGTTCCTGTTTGCGATGGCCTTCCGCAGCGTTCCCTTTCCGGGGAACTCCAGCGTTTGCGTGATCGAAGCGCTGAAGGTTGTGCCGTTGCCTTGAAGAACATTCTCGGAATCGCGGACTTCGCGGCTGCCGATCTCGACCGCCACTTCCGGGTTCCTGAAGACCCCGGCCTGGGTTCGCTCCCCTTTGGCAACGGCGACGGCGTGCTCGTAGGACTTGAGTTCCGCGTTGTTCATCAGGGCCTGAGCGACCAATTCGTCGGGGGTCCATGCACGCACCTCGGCCCGCGCCAGCATCGAGCTGGCCAGCAAGATCAGGGCGCACCACACCCCTGTGTGAGCTTTGTCCATCGAGAGAGCCTTAGTGACTCGACGTATGGAGATTCACTTTCACGCGGCTGGCCTGCCTGGCGGCGGCCAGCGGAAAGCTTGTGACGAAGGTATCCGCGCCGTGGCGTGACCGGCTGGCTCGCGGATGACCGAGCTTGATGGTCTCGACATTCTCGACGATCACGCGACCGTTCGCTTCGATGAGTTGCACGTCGAGGTGATTTCCAGCAGAGCTGAACGTCGGGCGGACGGAGCCAGTGACGAGGAACTTATCGCCCCATTCGCAGGCACGGACCGACGAAACCGCGCCCGAAGACTGGATGGGAAGCGCGTTCGACGAAGTCGAAGCGGAGGCGGTGAGCATCAGCGGGCTGAGTGAAGTGACGACGAGAAGATTGCGAAAACTGAAAAAGATGGTGTTCATGTGTCCTGAAATGCGCCTCTTCGATGAGGCGGGTTATCCGTGCGCAGGATACGTCTGCGCGACGGCGGAGAAGTTTTGCGGACGGGTTCAGGGCACGAGCGTGCCCTGATTTCAGGACAGGAGTTGTGGCGGGTATTCGATCTCCAGGACCGGCGCCTCCGGAATGCCACGATAGGGATCGTGGTAAGCCGAATCCGAATAGCCGAGATCGATTACTGAAGCCGACGCCAGAGCGACGGGTTCGGGGGACGAATGGCAGCAGTCACCGTCCGGTTCGGCAGCGGGGTGCGTCGAGTCGGCGGCCTGATCGTGGCATGGGACGATGCCCGCATGCTTGACATGGCAAGCCACCGTCTGCCAGGAGAACGCAGCGAGCGCGATGATCATCGCGAGCAGCACAGTCATTTTTCGATCTCCCGACATCGTTCGATGGTTGTTACTTCCGAATATCGGGGCTGTCAACAAGCCCCGGCTCAGGCATTCGAAAATGAAAGTCGACGAAAGCAGAGAGTCTGAAAGAGGCAGCCTGGGGCCATTCGCGGAATCTCGTCAAAAGTCTTCTGGAATCGGCCAAGGCCAGGGTCGCCTCTGCTGCCGTGTCATACCGCCAGGCGTTTATTTGCGTCCCGCGGGATTTCGCCGAATGGTGATCGCAGAATGCACTACGAAGACGTTTATGCGGACGAGGAGTTCGAGGAGAAGTTTACGGAAGCGCTCGCCGATGCGGCGGCCTTGCTCCCGAAATTCTATTCGGTGGCGGCTGCCGGGCCGGCGACTTTCCGTGACTTGGCCGAACGGGTCACCCGATTTTCATTTCCGGGCGCGGTGGCCGAGAAGGACGGGCAGCCGCACGAGGGCTTTGTTTTTGGGGAACTCGAGATCGACCTCGGTGCGGACGGATATTCGCTCGCCATTCCGGAACTTAATTTCCAGGAGAGCCAGGCGACGTTCGGCTGACGGGGGACTGGCCCCGGGCGGAGAGGGCTCATCCGAGAGAATCTTCCTCGGTTGCCCGCACTGCGGGTGATCAAGTCGCTCCTCGGATCCGTTCGATCGCCGCCTTCACGCCAACAAGCCAGCCTGGATCGGCGGAGCATCCGCCGCCCGCGAGGTCAGGCGGCGCGGGCGACCGAAATCCAAATTTCTCCAAGCGGACTGCGGCCTCCCGTTAGCGGGTCAGGAGGAATCGCGATTCTGCGGATATCATTTTCGACAGTGGACAGGGCGACTTTCGAATCCTTGCGGACTTCGTCCACATCGCAACCGTGCGGATAGGCGCCGACGCCTTGAAAGTCGTCCGTCTGCCACAAACGCTGATGAGACACTCCGGCGGGAATGACGACGACATCGCCGGCCGAGATTCGGGCCGTGAATCCCGCGTCATCGCCGAAGCGCACGTCCGCTTCGCCGCGGAAGATGCCGATCACTTCATGGGTCGTGCTGTGATAGTGGGGATAATCGTAGATCGTGTATCGCCAGGCGGGCGGCCAGCCGTTGCGCTCGAAGGTTTCCTCGAAACGGTCGGCCAGTTCCTCGCCGCTCCCCTCGAGGGTGTCCCGGTAGATCAGTAGCGGACACGATGGGTTGTTCGGGCACCATGTGCCCGGGAGGAGGGCATGCTGCTCGGCAGAGCGACCGCGACCGAGGTGGGAAGTATCGGGGACCATCACGACAAGGATTCGGGTTTCGAGCTTCGGATGGTTCCTTCCACCTTAAAGGCGCTTGAAAAGGGACCGCGGAGCGGATGGGACGCGATCCCTTCGAAACTCATGAACAAAACTCTTCTCAACAAAAGAATTGCCGTTCTTGCCGCCGATGGATTCGAGCAAGTCGAACTGGAAGGCCCGATGGAAGCTCTGAAAACGGCCTCGGCGGAAGTTCGGATCATTTCTCCCAAGGCCGGCCAGATCACCGGCATGAATCACACGGACAAAGGCTCGCCGGTGGATGTGGATCTGACCCTCGAGGAGGCCGCCGCCGCGGATTTCGACGGGCTCGTGATTCCCGGTGGTCTTTACAATCCGGACACGCTGCGCTCCACGCCCGCGGCTGTCGAGTTCACCAGGCAATTCGCAGAGGCGGGAAAGCCGATTGCTGCGATTTGTCACGGGCCATGGGTCTTGATCGAGGCAGGAGTCGCCGACGGTCGGCGCATGACGTCCTGGCCCGCGATCCGCACCGATGTCGAGAACGCTGGTGGCGAATGGGTGGACGAAGAGGTCGTCGTGGACAACGGTATCGTGACGAGCCGCAAGCCCGACGACATCCCCGCGTTCAATCGCAAGATGATCGAGGAGTTCGCCGAAGGCGTGCATCCGGTTGCCGCCAACTAGGAGCGACGGCGTGAAGAAGGATTCCCTCTGGAACGAATCGCCTTTGGGGGATTTTCCTCCCTTGCGGGGAGAAATCTCCGTCGACGTGCTCGTGGTCGGCGGCGGTATTACGGGCATCACGACGGCGTATCTGTTGAAAGAGGCCGGCTGCCGCGTGGCCGTCATCGATCAGCAAAGCATCGGCGGCGGGGAAACCGCGCACACGACTGCGCATCTCACCATGGTCACGGACGCGCGGCTTCACGAGCTCGTAAAAACGATAGGCCATGACGCCGCCCGCGCCTTTTGGGAAGCGGGTCTCGCGGCCATCGAGCAAATTCGGGCGCTCGTCACGGCTCGCGAAATCGATTGCGATTTCCAGGATACCCCGGGGTATCTCTTCGCCGCCACCGACAAGCCCGAGGAGAGCGATTCGTTGCGAGAGGACGCGCGATTGGCGAAGGAATTTGGATTCGATGTCGACGGGGGCGGCACCGATCCCTTGTTCGGTCGGCCAGCGATCCGTTTTGCCAACCAGGCGAGATTTCACCCGCTTCGCTATTTGGACGTGCTGGCGAAAGCCATCCCGGGCGCGGGCAGTCATGTCTTTTCAAAAACTTCCGCCAATGGCCTGGACGCGGCCAGGCATGAGCTGCAGACGGAGCGCGGCGTCATCCGCTACGAAACCCTGATCGCGGCCACGCATGTCCCGATTCAAGGTGAGCGGGGAGCCGTTGGTGCGGCCCTTTTTCAAACGAAACTCGCCGCTTACTCGACCTACGCGATCGCGGCCGGGATCGACGACGCGCCGGACGCGCTTTTCTGGGACACGCGCGATCCCTATCACTATTGGCGCCTCGGTCGTGGCGACGATGAAAGCGCCGTGATGATTCTTGGCGGGGAAGACCACAAAACCGGGCAGCAGGACAATACCGAGGGCTGCTATGCGAGGCTGGAGGAACAGCTTCGAAAGAAGTTCCCGCGTGCGCGGGTCACGCATCGATGGTCGGGGCAGGTCATCGAGACGCCGGATGGCCTGCCCTTCATCGGCGAGATCGACGAGAGACAATTCCTTGCCACCGGTTTCTCCGGCAATGGCATGACGCTGGGGACCTTTGCCGCGATGCTCATCCGCGATCGCGTCATTGGAGCAGCCAACCCCTTTGCCGGGTTGTTCGATCCCCATCGCAAACAAATCACCTCGGCCTGGACGTATTTACGCGAGAACAAGGACTTTCCCCTTCACTTCCTCAAAGAGCGTCTCGCCTCTCCGGAGAAGCTGGAGGATGTCAAACGCACGACTGGCGCGATCGTCAAGATCGACGGCAGGAAGCGCGCGGTTTATTGCGACGAGCACGGCAAGCGGACGATTCTTTCCCCGGTCTGCCCTCACATGGGTTGCCTCGTGGTCTGGAACGCCGCGGAGAAAACCTGGGATTGCCCCTGCCACGGCTCCCGCTTCATGTCCTCGGGCGGCCTCATGGCCGGCCCGGCGGAGAGCGGACTCGAGAAGATCGATCCTTAGCGCTCCGCCTGCACGCCGAGCAGTTCGGCGAGGCGCTTCGCATCGCGCGGCGCCTTCACTTTCGCGTCGTTGTCGAAATAAACGAAGATGTCGCGGACGGCGCGCTTGCGCGGCGGCAGGACAAGCGGCGCGTCTTTTCGCGCTTCGCCTTCCACCCAATGTCGGATGCGGCGCGCCCATTCCCGCAAGGCCTTTTCCGTGTAGCCGCTGACGTAGAGTTCCTCATCGCCATGAAGGCGCAGATAGAGGAAGTCGGTGGTGATTTCCTCGACATAAGGCCATTTGCCGGCGGTATCGGCAAAGACGAAAGCCACGTTGTTTTTGCGAAGCAGCTGGAAAAACTCCGGGACGAGAAAGCTTTCGTGGCGCACCTCGATGCAATGCCGTAACCGACGCTTCCGATCGGTCTTCAGCCATGCCCGAGCGGGAAGATGATCGTCGTGCCGATGTGCGAGTTCGGCCGCGCCCGCCGTGTCGCGAGGGAGTGCCGCAAGAAACTCCTCCATCAGCTCCGCATGGAACCGGAAGTTCGGCGGGAATTGCCAGAGAATCGGCCCGAGCTTTTCTTTCAACGCCAGCAGGCCGGAGGCGAAGAAATTTGCCATGGGCACCTTCACGTTGCGCAGGCGTCGGAGGTGCGTGATGTATCGGTTCGCCTTGACCGAGAAAATGAATCCGGCCGGGGTTTCGTCCCGCCAGCGTTGGAAGGACGCCGGCTTTTGCAGCGAGTAGTGCGTGCCGTTGATCTCGATGGTCGAAAAGGCGCGCGCGGCAAACGCGAGTTCGTCGCTCTGACGCAGGCCTTTCGGAAAGAACACGCCCCGCCATGGCGCATACGTCCATCCGGAGATGCCGATGTGGACGCGTGCGGCCATGCCCGATTATTTTTTCGACGGGAAAGTGCCTTCCTTCGATTGAACGGTGTCATTCTTGAGCACAATCACGACGCGATCCCCGTCCTTGCTTTCGTAGGTGTAGGTCGTCCTGGTGCCACCGACGACCGGGATCGGCTCGTCCTTCGATGCCGAGGGACTGCCCAAAATCGACTTCACCTGCGCGGACGTCATTCCATCCTGAACCTTGTCGAGATTTTCCTGGGTGAGAGTCACCGAGGTCGCATCGCAAGCCGCCAACGCGAGAATGCAGACGCTGGCCAGGAGGGGATAAACCATTTTCATCACCATGAAATCGGACTGGGCCTTCCCTTCGGACGGGTGCGCTGCTTACGCGGCACGCACTCCGCACAGGATGATGGTCCGCGAACGATGGCTCAGCGAACCTCCGTGGTAATCTCCCCATTCCGACTCGATCTCGAATCCCCCCAGGCGGAAAAGCAGCCGGAGTTCATTGGGGAAATACACGTGCGCTTCGTAGTCGTCGACAAATCGGGCACCTTTCTCCGTCTCCGAAAAACGATCGTAGAAATAACGAACGCTCATTCGTTGCGTGTCTGCCTGATAACGGGTCGCGCGGCAGCGAAGCAGCCGCTGATCCTCATCCTCGAAATCGCCGTCCAGGCGAAGCACGCTGTGGCTCGGCGAAAGCATGGACTCGGCCAGTGTCGGGTAATCGGGAGCCACCTCGGCCACAACGAATCGGCCGCCTGGAGCGAGCGATTCGAACGCATGATTCCATGCGGAAATTTGCTCCTCGATCGTGAGCAAATGGCTCAGGGAGCCACATCCCGAGAAAATGAAATCGTATCTCTCGTCCGCGTTCCCGGATGTCACGTCCCCTTCCTTCCATTGGACGAGACTGGCATCTTCGGCGCGCCGGGCCGATTCCAGCATCGCATGGCTGGAATCCACCCCCGTAACAACGGCGCCCCAGGCGGACGCGGTCTGCGCCATCGGGATCGTTAGCCGCCCATTCCCGCAGGCAAATTCCAGAATGCGGGCGGGGCGATACATCTCCACCAGTCTTTGAAAGAATCCGATGTCGGGCTGGGAGCCGCTGTGCTCCAGATCGTAAGTTCCGGGGTGATCGTAGATCGACGCCATGCACTCCGAGTTCGCATGGAAAAGACCGACCACGGGCATGGCAACCGATGGTGTGGCGTTGATTTTGGTGCTCCCAGCAAGGCTTTAGCCGTTGCCGGGCTGAGGGGCTGCGTGGCAGGCGCAACGGCGGCCGATTTTTTAGCGAGCTGGCGGTGAATGCCCACGCAGTTCGTTGTTTCGAACCGCCGCCCGGTCGCCCAGCCGAGTCAGGAATGTCGGCATCCACCGTGAGCGACTTTCCCATCCGCTCGCCAGTTCCGAACCGCCTTCATCCGGCTTTTCGGGCAACAATCGAGCGACGACAGCCTCCGCCGCCGCGACCAGGGCTGGTGTCAACGCGGCAGCCACGACGGCTGCCTGAGCCTGCCAGGTGATCGTGAGATCGGCGTCGCCTCGCTGGATCGCGGAAACGATCTGCCGCGCCGCCCGCACCGCGCTGATCGACGCGCCGGGAAGGCTCGCGCCATGACCGAACCACGCAAATTCCGCCTCTCGATTTCCTTTGAACATTGCGTTCCAATGCGAGCCGGTCCGCATGAGCCCCGGGCAAACCGTCGTCACAACGATGCCGTCCCTCTTCAACTCGGCGCGGAGCGCGCCGGAGAGACCGACGAGGGCGAACTTGCCTGCGCAATACGAACTCAAATGGGGAACCGGGACTTTGCCACCGATCGATGAGATATTCGCAATGCGTCCGCCGCCCTGGCGTTTCATAACGGAAAGCACTGCCTGCGTCAGTCGCAACGGCGCCCACAGGTGGATGGCCAGCGAGCGGTGGAAGTCGTCGTGCGTGAATGTTTCGAAAGGTCCAACGACGATCTCGCCCGCGTTGTTGACGAGGATATCGATTGCGCCGTGGTGAGTGGCGATCTTCTCGGGAAGTGTTTCGCAGGCGTCGCCCTCGGTGAGATCGGCTGGCCAGATGCTGACTTCGATTCCGTGTTCGCCGAGTTCGGCTGCGGCTCGTTGCAGCTCGGCTTCGTTCCGGGCGATCAAGGCCAGCCGGGCGCCTCGAGATCCGAAGACCCGAGCCAATTCCAGCCCAAGTCCACGAGATCCGCCGGTAATGGCGACCACTTTTCCGTCCAAGGGCGTCTTGCGCCGACGAAGAACGCCGGAACCAAGCAGCAGGGCCGCTCCCCCGAGTGCCGCTATTTGCCAGGTGCGCATAATCAGCCGCGGCGGAAGAGCGCGAGGATCAGGACGATCACCAGGATCAGGCCGAGACCGCCGCTGGGGTAGTATCCCCAACCCGTGCTGTAGGGCCAGGCAGGGAGCGCGCCGAGGAGGAGAAGCAGGAGGAGAACGATCAAGACCAGTCGCATGACCATGGATCGCGCGAGCGAGGGCGCTTAGCCGTATCCCTTCCCCTCTTCAGACGCGCCGGCGCGGGAGCCGTCCCGACTGGCCGTGGAGGGACCGGGACAACCCTGAGCGGCGTTCATGAATGTTGGGAAACGGAACCGCCTCACGTGCGGCACGCGAATCCAATGCAATGAAGGCGTCCGTTTTTCACAAACCCGGCGATATCCGCGTGGATACCGTTCCCGATCCGACCATCCGGCATCCGCAGGACGTGATCTTGAAAGTCACCTCGACGGCAATCTGCGGCTCCGACCTGCATATCTACAACGGCTTCCTGCCGCAGAAACGGCCGATGGTGCTCGGCCACGAGTTCATGGGCATCGTGGAGGACGCTGGCCCGGAGGTGACCGCGGTCGCGAAGGGGGATCGGGTCATCATCCCGTTCCCCATTGCCTGCGGGCATTGCTTCTTCTGCCAGCACGACCTGCCGGGTCATTGCGAGGAATCGAATCCCGAGAAATACGGCCCCGAAGGCGGGCTTTTCGATCAGAAGGGCGGCGCGCTTTTTGGCTACACGGATTTTTACGGAGGCTATGATGGCGGTCAGGCCGAATACGTGCGGGTGCCTTTCGCCAATGTCGGCCCGCGCAAGGCGCCCGAGGAATTCAGCGACGACCAGCTGCTGTTTCTCACCGACATCTTCCCGACCGGCTACTGCGGAGTGAAGTGGGCAAATGTCCAGCCGGAGGACACTGTGGCGGTCTTCGGCTGCGGCCCGGTCGGGCTGATGGCGCAGAAGGTGGCTTGGGTCTTTGGAGCGAAACGAGTCATCGGCATTGACATCGAGGACTACCGCCTCGCGATGGCGGAAAAATCGGCACGGTCAGAAACGCTGAACGCGGAAAAATCCGACGTGGTTGCCGCGATCCGCGAGATGACTGGCGGCCGGGGCGCGGACGTCTGTATCGACGCGGTTGGCCTCGAGGCGCGTCGTTCTCTGGGCGACAAGATCAGCAATGTCTTCCACGGCCAGGCCGGCAGCATCAAGGTGCTCGAGACTGCGATCAGCGCCGTGCGGCGCGGCGGGCAGGTGAGCGTGCTCGGCGTCTATGGCATGCCCTACGATAATTTCCCGCTCGGCCAGATCTTCGACAAGGGCATCCACATGCATTTCGGTCAGGCCACCGTGCAGCCGATCATCGACGAGCTGATCGATTGGGTGCGCGAAGGCAGGATTCAGCTCGACGACATCATCACCCACCGCCTGCCGCTCACGGACGCCGCGCGCGGCTATGAGATCTTTGGCAAGAAGCAGGACAACTGCGTGAAGGTGATCCTCCAACCGTGATGGAATGAAAAAGTCCTCCACCCAAAGACAGGGCGTCGCCCCGCGTTCCACGCTCGCAATCGCCGGGAAGAAACGCCCGCCGCGCATCGAAAAGCTCGCGGGCGATGAACTGCCGCCACCGGAGGCGGCTGCGAAAAAGCGCACGCGAGAGAAAGAATCTCCATGATCGGAAAAGGCCATCGAGCGAAGGGCGGCGCGTTCTCGCGTTCGCACGATGCCCTTCTTCTGATCGACGTCATCAACGACCTCGACTTTCCGGAAGGGAAATCTCTTCTCCGAGCCGCGCTCCCCGCGGCGAAGAAAATCTCCGCCTTGAAGGGCCTGGCCGGTCGCGCCGGAATTCCTGTCATTTACGTGAACGACAATTTCGGACGGTGGCGTTCCGATTTTCGGCAGCAGGTGGACCATTGCCTTCAAGCGAACTGCATCGGCCGACCTCTGGCGGAATTGCTGAAGCCGGAGGAGGAGGATTATTTCGTCCTGAAGCCGATGCACTCCGGCTTTTATTCCACGTCGCTGGAAGTCCTGCTCGAACAACTGGGCGTTCAACGTCTGATCCTGACCGGATTCGCCACGGATCTTTGCGTTCTTTACACGGCCAATGACGCCTACATGCGGAATTATCGACTCGCGGTTCCCCGCGATTGCGTGGCGGCCGAGTCCCTCAGGAGATCCCGCACGGCCCTGGAGCATATCGGCAAGCGACTCGATGCGGACATCTCTCCATCCGCTGGCATCCGATTTCGGAAAAGATGAATCTTCCGCTCCGGCTTCTCTTCGGTGCAATCGGTGGTTTCAGCGCCACCGCCCCGATGACGGCGACCATGCTCGCTTTGCATCGTCGGCTGCCACCCGCCAAACAATATCCGCTGCCGCCGCGGGAGATCGCGGCGCAGGCGGTCCAGACTCATGATCGGAATGTCGACAGTCTGGTCACTGTCGCCTCGCATTTTGCCTATGGAGCCGCGATGGGGGTGGCTTACGCGGCGGTGGCTCCCAGCCCCTCACAGAAGTGGGGAGTGAAAGGGGTCGGCGCCGGGTTAGCGGTGTGGAGCTTCAGCTATTTTCTGCTGTTGCCGCTCTTGCGAATTCTCCGTCCGGCTCATCGCCATCCTCCCGAGCGGAACCTCCTCATGGTGATCGCGCATCTCGTGTGGGGCGCGGTGCTCGGTGGATTCTACGCGACGATCGTTCGGGATGAACAATCCAAGGGGCTGATCGCAGGTTCGCCGTTCCCACACCACGACCAGGCTTGACGACGGCTCAGCTCCTGGAACTTCGCAGCGAACGCCGGTCCGAACTGCAAAATCATCACCACCGCCAGTGGAGCCGTCACGCTGCGTGGCCCGGTCGATTCCGCGAAGGAAAAGAAGACGATCGCCGGGCACGCCAAAATGGCTGGTGCAACGAGCATCACCAATCAACTCGAAGTCAGAACCTCAAACTAAAACCCCATGTCAAAATCCATCGTTGGAATCGGAACCCGCGGCCAGGCCGAGAGCCTGGTCAATCGCCTGCAAAATGAAGTTGGTATCGCGTCGTCGGAAATCTCCATCCTGCTTCCCGATACCGAAGGAACGCATGACTTCGGTCACGTCAAAGCCTCGAAAGCTCCGGAAGGGACCACGACGGGGGCCGTCGCGGGCGGTCTGACTGGCGGCGTGCTGGGTTTGCTCGCTGGAATTGGCGCACTGGCCATCCCGGGTGTCGGCCCCTTTATCGCGGCCGGACCTATCATGGCGGCGCTTGGCGGAGGAGCTCTGGGCGCGTCCGCTGGCGGATTGGTGGGAGCCCTCGTGGGATGGGGCATCCCCGAATATGAGGCAAAGACCTACTCCGAGAAACTGCACAAGGGAAACTACCTCGTTGCTGCCCGCACCCTCGATGGCGACAACCTCGACAAGGTGAAGGCCGCTTTCAAGCAGGAGGGCTTGGAAGACATCGCGACCACCGGCGACGCCACCCCGCCGAAAGCCTGATCGGTTCGATTATTCCAAAAGAGCAGGAAGGCCCTCCCGATCGGGAGGACCTTCCAATTTAAGGTTCTTCTTCGTCGCGACTGCCGAGTCGTCGTGTCACAGCTTCTTCAGGGCCGCGAGGGAGGGCAGTCTCTGCTTCAGCTCGAGCACAGGCGCAAAGAGGTCGCCCATCTTTTCCACCCGCTCGAGCACTTCATCCGAGGTGAAGGACAGAGGCTTCTTTTTCTTCGCGGCATTTTCGACTTCTTTCCAGCTCACCGGAGTCGAAACGGTCGGAAGCTCCCTGGCCCGCAGTGAGTAGACGTTGATCGTCGTCTTCTTGTCGTCGTTCTGACTCCAGTCGACGAGAACCTTGCCAGTTCGCAGGCTTTTCTGCATGCGCGACACGACCCGCTCCGGCGCCTTCGCTTCCAGCAATTCCGCGACCGCGTGCGCGAACGGTTTCGTTTTTTCGTAGGTTGTCGATGTGTTGAGCGGCACGTAGACCTGCAGGCCCTTGGAGCCGGAAGTTTTTGGGAAACTCTCCATGCCCAGCGCGGCGAAAAGATCCTGCAGCCAAAGGCCGACATTGCAGCAAAGAACGATGTCAGCCGGCGATCCGGGATCGAGATCGAACGCAAGAAACTGCGGGCGCTCGATCTTTGGCGCGACGTGGAGGAACGTGTGCAATTCCAGATCGGCGAGATTTGCCGCCCAGACCAGTGCGGGTAAATCGTTCATCACGCAGTAATCGATCTCGCCGCCCTCGGTCTTGGGAACCTTTGTGGTCTTGACCCATTTGGGGCGATGGACGGGACATTTCTTTTCGTAGAAGAAAAATCCCTCCACGCCGTCGGGATAGCGTTTGAGGGTGATCGGCCGGTTCTCGAGATACGGCAAAAGCACGGGAGAAATCCGGATGTAATAGTCGATTACCTGGCCCTTGGTGAATCCGACTTTGGGATACAGGACCTTGTCGAGATTGGTTACGTCGACCTTTGTCCCGCCGACGTCGAGGGTGGAACGCGTCCTCATGCCGTCGGCCTTTCCCGCACGACCTCGGCGGCATCCTTGTCCTCGCGCAGGCCGAGAAACACGGGCTGGCGGAGGTGGTGGTCCTGCGTCCACTCGCTGAATTTTACCTGGCAGACCAGTCTGGGCTCGATCCAGCGGCAGCGCTTCATTTCGGATTTGGTGATCGCCTGTCCCCAGCGGTTGCCTCTCGGCTCGGGCAGGTCGGAGAACGGGCAGTCGTCAATGGCGAGGCGCTTCATCGCGGCATGCATGCTGCGCAAAAGCACGTGGGAGAATCCCGTGCCCACCTTGCCGCAGAAGACGAGTTTCTTCCTTTGGTAAACGCCCACTATGAGAGCGCCGAAGAACTTTCGCGAACCCTCGGGCTCGGTATAGCCACCGATCACGAATTCCTGCTCGCGGAGCAGTTTGAGTTTGATCCAGGCGCCGCTGCGCGAGCCGGCCTCGTAAGTCGAGTCCTTGCGTTTTCCGATCAGGCCTTCGAGCCCGAGCTGGCGTGCGTGTTCCAAAAGGGCGACTGCGTCGTCTTCCAGAGTGGCGGAGTAGCGAATCACCCCGCTGCGCTTTGGAAGGATGGACTCCAGCGCGGCTTTCCGCTTCTCGACCGGAAGGCGTGAAAGATCCTTCCCGTTCAGCCGCAGGAGATCGAACACGTAATAATAAAGGGGCGGCTTGTCGCGGCCCATTTCGAACTGCTGCAACAGCTGAAACGAGGAACGGCCTTCTTCGTCGAGAGCGACGATCTCGCCGTCGATGATGGCATCTTTGACCTTGAGCGCCGAGACTGCCTCGAGCACTTCGGGGAATTTCGCCCCGAAGTCTTTGTTGTTCCGCGAAAGCAGTCGGGCTTCATCGCTGCCGCGAAGGGCCAGCGCGCGATAGCCATCGAATTTGATTTCGTAGAGCCAGCCATCGTCCTTCGGCGCATGAGCGGCGAGGCGAGCTTTCATTGGCTCGATGAAATCCGGGATCGGCGTGGAAACGGTCTTCTTCGCAGTCGCGGGCCTGGATTTCCAGACGCGGTCTCCCTTCGCCAGCTCTTTCATCGATTTGCCGGAGATCACCGATGTGTCGTCGGCTTCTCTCGAGACCGGCTTCATGCCCTCGCCACCGCGAATGAGCAGCCAGCTGGCCTCGTCGCGCAGGCGCACCAGATACCATTCGCCGGAAAGCTTCTGGCCGCTCAGGACGAAGTGGAGCTTCCCCTTCTTGAGATCTTTCAACGGCGATTTGCTCAGGGGCTCGAAGGTTCCGCGGTCCCACACCATGACCGTGCCGCCGCCATACTGGCCCTGGGGAATCGTGCCCTCGAAATCGATGTAGGAGACCGGGTGATCCTCGACATGCATCGCGAGCCGCTTCTCGCCATGCTCGCAGGGGATTCCCTTCGGCACGGCCCACGACTTGAGCGTGCCGTCGAGTTCGAGGCGAAAGTCGTAATGCAGGCGCGTGGCCTCGTGCTTTTGAATGACGAAACGGTGCGCGGCTTTCTTTGGCCTGGATGCCGGCGGCTCGGCCGTTTTCGAAAAATCCCGTTTTCGTTTGTATTCGGCGAGTGACATCACAAATTCCGGACGAAGACAGCTAGGCAGCCTTTTTCCGTGCCTTGGTTGGCCTCGATTTCTTGCCCGGTTTTCGCGTCGCAGCCGCCCTTCCGGAGGTCTTTTCGATGCTCTGCTGAAGCACGGAAACCAGGTCGATCACGTTGGTCGGTTTGGCCCGGCTCTTCGATGGCGTGGCCGTCTTTTCTCCATGCTCGAGCTTGTCCTCGATCATCTTCTCGAGCGCGTCGCGATACTCGTCCGTGTATTGCTCCGGCTTCCATTTGTCGGTCATGCTCGAGATGAGCTGCCTGGCCATGGTCATCTCGGGCTTCGAAGGCGCCTTCTCGGCGGGCGACTTGAACTCGGACGCATCGAGGATTTCCTGCGGGAAGTGCATGAGCTCGAGTATGAGGCCGTGTTCCTGCGGCTTCACGGCGGCGAGATGCTGACGGGTGCGGATCACCACTTTTGCGATGGCGATCTTTCCGGTTTCGTCGAGCGCTTCGCGGAGAAGCACGTAGGCGCGGTCGCCGCCTTTGCCGGCTTCCATGTAATACGGTTTGTAGAAGAGCAGGGGATTGACCTCGTCGAGAGAGACGAAGTTGAGGATGTCGACTGTCTGCGTGGCCTCGATATCCACCCGGGCGAAATCCTCTTCCTTGAGCACGACGAACTTCCCTTTTTCATACTCGTAGCCCTTCACGATCTGGTCCCACGGGACTTCCTTCCCGTCGGCCTCAGCGACGCGTTTGTAGTTCACGGGGCTCTGGTCGGAGACTCTGAGGAGGCGGAACTTCAGTTCCTCGCGGCGGGTCGCGGGGTAAAGCGCAACGGGGATGTTGACGAGGCCGAAGGTGATGGCTCCTTTCCAGATCGATCTCATGGCTTTCGCGGGTCCAGTGATACTTCGGAACTCGGAAGACTCGCGGCGGTAACTACGGCAAGAGACGCTTCAAAAGGTTGAAGGCGGCGAGCCGCGGATCCCTTTGAACGGCCTTCTTTGTTCCGGCACGACCGCCGGGATGGAGCGATGCGAATCTCCAAGAACCCCTGATCGAATTATGCCGAAGGCGACAAATCCAGTTACACGGACAAGCAGAAGCGCCAGGCCGAGCACATTGAAGAGGGTTACGAGAAGCGCGGCGTGTCCAAAAAGGAGGCCGAAAGCCTCGCCTGGGCGACCGTCAACAAGACCAGCGGCGGCGGGAAAGAAAGCGGCTCTGGGCGTGGTAGAACGGAGAACAAGGCTCCGGCGAAAAAGGGCGGCCGAAAAGGCGGAAAGGCATCGGGAGGGAAAAACAAGTCCTCGTAGTCAAGCCGCTGGAGGCCTCGCATGATCAAACCGGCGCGTAAGGTTTGGTCACACTCGCGCACAAAACCGATATCATCCTGACCCGCATCCAGCGTGGGCCGCCATGAGCGTGGCTCTTACGGGAAGATGATCGGATGCCCGCACCGCCACTGCGTTTCGGACCGCGATGGCTTCTTCGATTCTGAGCGCGTCGTTGACGAGAACATAGTCGAGCGCGAGCACAGGCCACCAAGACGGAAAGCTGGCGGGACAAGTCGCCGGCGACGGCGCATGGTGGTTTCCCAGCACGGCCATCAAATGTCTGTGCGGCGAGGATCCCGGACGGCTGTTGAGATCTCCGAGCGCGACGACTGCCTCGCCCGCCGGGACTTCCGCAAGCCAACCCGGCCCGGCCAGCAATCGCGCCTGGATCAGCCGCTCCCGCCGGCCAAGGCCCAAGTGGGTGTTGAAGACGTGCACCTTGCCAAGCGGAGTGGCGGCTTCCACCCAGATCGCCCCTCGCGGTTCCCGACAATAGAATGGTGCGGCGCAAGGCAACGCTGCCGCATGCCGCAGGTTCGTCGGATAGCGACTCAAAATCGCGTCGCCGTATTGCTCCTCCTCGCGTCGCATCGCGGGATGAAAGTGATACTTCCAGCCGAGCTTTTCCGCGATCAGCGCCGACTGGTCCACGCCCGCGGAGCGGCGGCGATTGAGGTCGAGTTCCTGCAGGCCGACGATATCCACGTCGAGCGACGCGATGACCTCGGCGATGCGCGCCTCTGACCGGCGACCGTCCGTTCCCACGCAGCCATGCACGTTGTAGCTGGCCACGCGCAATCGGGGCGTTGTCGTGATTGCGCTCACATTTGTGTGCGCGCGAGCGCCGCCAGATTTCCCGCCGCTCTTTCCGTCCACGGGCGCTGGCGCCAGTCCTCGAGCGTGATCGGGCGGCTGCGGCCGAGGTCTTCCTCGAAGATTCGGGTGTGCCTGGCTGCAAAATCGCGATCGAGAACGTTGAGGTTGGCCTCCTCGTTGAGTCGCAGCGAGCGGTGGTCGAGGTTCGTCGAGCCGACCGAGCACCAGGAATCGTCCACGATCATGTATTTGCAGTGGAAACGCGCGGGCTGGTATTCCCACAAACGCACTCCGCTCTCGAGCAGAGGGCGCCAGCGGGAGCGCCCTGCAAGCCGGGAAAGAGGGGCGTCGTTCTCTTCACCCGGCGCGATCACATCCACTTCCACACCGCGGTCCCGCGCCTCGATCAAAGTCCGCCGACAAAGGTCGTCGGGAATGAAAAAGGCATTGGCGATGCGAACGCTCTTTCGTGCCGCGGCGATGGAGAGAAGGAACATCAGCCGGGCCCCGTCGGCGCCCTCCGACGCCGAACTCTTGAACGCCTGCGCCCGCAAGGTTCCTTTTGGTTCCGGCTTCGGGAAAAATTTCTCTCCGTGCAGCACCTGCGCCCGTGTCTGCATCCAGTTGTCCAGAAACGCCTGCTGCAGCTGCGCGACAGCCGGACCTTCGACTCGATAGTGCGTGTCGCGCCACCGGCCGGAGGTCACGCCATCGCCTTCCCAGGCATCCGAGATGCATGTTCCGCCCAGAAAGCCGACCCGGCCATCCACCACGAGGAGCTTGCGGTGCGTGCGGAAATTGACCCGGCCGAGCCAGGACCATCTGAACAGCTCGAGTTCGACCGGCGAGTTCCGCAGCGTGTTCATTGCCCGGGCGTGCAGTCCGCTGCATCCGAAAGCATCCTGGAGCATATGCACGTTCACTCCGGCCCGGGCCCGCTCTGCCAGCGCTTCGGCGAAGGCATTGGCCACGCGACCCTCGTGCCAGAGGAAATTCTCAAAAGTAATTGTCCGTTTGGCTGCGCGAATCGCTTCCAGCATCGCCGGGAAAATCTCGTCTCCATTCTGAAGAATCGTCACCTCGTTGCCTGGCACCAGGGGAGGCCCCATCAATTGTCCCATCACCCGCTCGAACACCTCATCGTTCACCCCGTAATCCGCATGGATGCGATGACGGATCTTCCTTTCGGTTTCGAAGAAGTTCCGGGCGATGAACAGAGTTGCCGCGCCGCTCCCGACAGCCACGCCTAACAGCCTGGGCCAGGTGAGAGAGGAGGAGGGTTTTCGCTTCACTTTCCGAACAAGGATCGCGTTGCAGCAGGCGATCGGCCGTTGCGTGCCGGCCAATGACAGGAACAGGGTCGAACCCGTAATGCCATGAGGCAGGAATCTGAGATCAACCGACTGGGGATCGGCCGTGCGGGCATCGTTGAAATAAGCGACGAGATGATCGAACAACGCGCACGTGATCTCGCCTCGGGCTGCCTCCGGGGTGGATTTCACGGTCGTTCCGACACGCTCCGGGGCACCGACCGAAAAATGACCGCCCTCAATCGTAAACACTCCCGCTCCGAGAAAGCCGAGCCGCCCGGAAACGCGCGACTGGTCGAAGCTGCGCGCCGTGGCGAAGGCCCGCCGCGGGCTGAGATCGTCTTCGTCGGCGAGCAGCCAGGAGATCTGGAGGACGTTCGGGTGCTGCGTGATCGCGGCAGGGTGGTGGCTTCGGAGTTTTGCGAGAAAGCTGTCGTAACGATCCATCCGTTGGCGTTGCTCCGAGCGCCCGATGACGTTGCCCGCGAGAAAAACTACGGCGATTTCGTGTCCGATCTGCGGGCGGTGGCTCGGCTTCTTTGAGGTGGCAGGCGGTTCTCGCGGAGCAGGCACTCGCCGACTTCCGGGGTGACCTGCAAAAGGGAATCACCTTGCAGCGACGATCCGGAAAATTTCCGCGCCGAGGGAAATTGTGAATCCCTGTGCTTTTTCCGAGGAATTTCGCACGGCCAAACCAGCACAGTCGACCGGGGGGGAAGTGGAGCCTAGCGGGATCGAACCGCTGACCTCCTCAATGCCATTGAGGCGCTCTACCAACTGAGCTAAGACCCCTTCTGAAAGGTGGAGGGGAGACGCTACCGGTCGATCCCGGCAAGGGCAAGGGGAAAATCAGGGTGACTTTGTGGTCCGAATTTTGAGCGGGAAGGCAATTGTTGCGGAAATTTTTCCCTCTTCCGGGCTGGGTGAGGGCCAAATCGCTTGAACTTCTTGCGCCACGAGGCAAAGCCTTTCTCGTCCATGTCCGACGCATTTGAACAGGCCGCGGAGGCCGCCATCCTCGATCACGTGCTCAGCAAGCTCCGCCTGGGAATTTATGATCCGTTGCAACCTCGCCGACCAGCCGTGGAAGTGGCGTCCTTTGAAATCCAGATGCTGGAGCATGACGAGGAAAGCCTCGTGGCCCATGCTGCAGGGCCGGTCGTTTTACGCGGACCGGCGGGCGAGGTGGAGCAGTTCTTGCGAGTGAGCGTGCCGGTCGATGCGACGGGTGCGATTCCCGACGGCGCGGAGATGCGCGCGGTTTACATCGTGGAGACCAATCCGGAAAACGGGGCGTGCAAGGAAACCGCCGCGCTGGCGAACGCCTGAGAAGGGGCCTCAGTGGGCTCCGGCGTCGGGGCCGGCCCTGGCGTGCGGATCGTTTTTCGGCAGCAGGAACGCGAGCGGCACGATGAGCAGCACGCCGACGCCCAGCAGGTAGAAGACTTCGACGTAGGAGAGCATGCCCGTCTGGCGCTGCACCATTGCGTAGATCGCGCCGAGCGCCTGGTCGTGGCCGTTGCCGCCGTGCGCGGAGAAGGTCGAGCTGAGTTGTTGAAGGACGTTCTGCGTTTCCACGTCGTAGGCGGAGACGTGCTCGCCGAGGCGCGATTGATGGAACTGCGTGCGCTGCGTGACAAAGGTGCTCGTGAGGGCGATGCCGACGCTGCCGCCGAGATTACGGGCGAGATTGATGAGCGCGGAAGCGTTGGCGTTTTTCCCCGGGGGCAGGCGCAGGTAGGCGCTTTGCATGATGGGAATGAAGAGAAACGCGAGGCCGACGGTCTGGTAAACGCGCGCCCATACGGCGTCGTCGAACGACAGGCCGAGGTTGAACGTGCGGCCCATGTGGAAGAGCGAGGCCGCTTCCATCAGCAGGCCGGCGACGACGAGGTAGCGGGCCTGAAATTTTCGCACGAAGACGCCGCCGACGAGCGGCATCATCACGATCATCACGATGCCGCCGGCGGTGAGCGCCATGCCCGATTGCTGCGACGTGTAGCCGAGCAGGCTCTGGAGCACCTGCGGCAGGAGGGCAGTGCTGCCGAAGAGCACGAAACCGAGCGCGAACATCGAGATGAAGGCCGCGAGAAAGCTCGGCACCTTGAGCAGGCCGATGTCGACCATGGGATTCCGATGGCGCAGCTCCCAGATGACCAGCGCAATGAGCGAGACCGCGGAAACGATCGCCATCGTCACGATGAAATTCGACGAGAACCAGTCCTCGCGTTCGCCGCGATCGACGAACATCTCGAGGCACCCGATGCCGAGCACGGTGAGCGCAAAACCCGGCCAGTCGACGCGGAAATTCCGGTCCTTGATCACGCGCTCCCGCTCGGCGATGGCGGCCTCGGGTTCGCGGACGAGCGCCCAGGTGAAGACGAGCGAGATCACGCCGACGGGGATGTTGATGAGAAAGATCCAGTGCCAGCTGTAGTTGTCGGTGATCCAGCCGCCGAGCGTGGGGCCGATGGCCGGGGCGAACACGACGGCGAGGCCATATACGGCGAAGGCGGAGCCGCGTTTCTCGGGTGGAAAAATATCCGCCAGCATGGCCTGCACGACGGGCGCCATGCCCGCGCCGCCGACGCCCTGGAGCACGCGGAAGAAGATGAGCGCGTCGAGGCTGGGCGCGATGCCGCACAGGAACGAGCTGACCGTGAAGAGCGCCACGCAGATCATGAAATAGCGCTTCAATCCGATGATGGTGCCGAGCCAGCCGCTGATCGGCATCATGATGGCATTCGCGACGAGATAGGTGGTGAGCACCCAGTTCGCCTCGTCCACGCTGGAGGCGAGCCCGCCGGCAATGTGGCTGAGCGAGACATTCGCCACGGAGGTGTCGAGCACCTCCATGAACGTCGCCATGGAAATGACGACGGTGACGAGCCACGGATTGACGGCGGGACGCTCCGTCATGACGCGATTACTGCGCGCGGCCCGGCTGGTCGACGTGCACGGTCGGCACGACGGACATTCCGGGCGAAAACTCGGGCGCGTCCTTCGGCAGGTCGGTGAACACGATCTTCACGGGAACGCGCTGGACGACCTTCACAAAATTGCCGGTGGCGTTTTCCGATGGGAGCAGGCTGAACCGCGAGCCCGTGCCGGACTGGATGCTCTCCACGCGACCGTGCAGATCGAGCGATGGATAGGCGTCGATGCGAATGTCCACGGGCTGGCCGGGACGCATCTCGTCGAGCTGCGTTTCCTTGAAATTCGCGATCACCCACGTCTCGGGCGGGACGACCGCGAGCAACGCGGCGCCGGTCTGCACATAGCTGCCGGGTTCGACATTCTTGCGCGTCACGCGACCGTCGGCCGGGGCAAAAATCTTCGTGTAGGACAGACGGAGTTCGGCCGAATCCATGATTGCCTGCGCCTGCACGACGGAGGCCTCGGCGGCCTTGACCTGCGCGCCGGCGACACGGACCTGCGCCTCGGCGGAGAGGGCGCTCTGCCGCTTGCTGTCGTAGGCGGCCTTCGAGGAAAGCGCCTGAGTCTGCGAGGTGTCGAACTCGCGCTGGGCAATCGCGCCGCTTTGCCTCAGCTCTTTGTTGCGGGTGAGATCCTTCGCGGCGTTGTCGGCCGTGGCCTGCGCTTCCTTCACGTCGGCGCGCGATTGCGCGAGGTCGGAGGTCGCCGCCTCGAGCTGAGCCTGCGCCTGCACGAGCTTCGCCTCGGACGAGGCAAGGTTGGCCTTTGCGGTCTCGAGCAGGACGATCTCGTTCTGCGAATCGAGTTCCACGAGAAGGTCGCCTTTCTTCACGAACTGATTGTCCGCAACGGCGACGTGGTTCACGCGTTCCGCAATCTGCGGGCTGATCTGGATGATGTGCGCGTCGAGGAAGGCGTCGTCGGTGGATTCCTTGCCGCGGTGGACGAGGTAAAACGCGATTCCGCCCACGACCATGACGACGGCGAGGCCGATCAGGATGAAGCGGCGCTGGGAGCTGGCGCGTTTTTCCTTCTCGGCGGCGGACTTTTGGGTCGGCTCGGCGGCGACGGGGATTTCGGTGGCGTCAGCGAGCTTCGAGGACGTGCTCATGGATGGAAGTCGGGTTCATGTTGCGAACGGCGGCGAGGGAGAAATCGGTGATGTGGCGTGAGAGGCGCGGGATGAGGTCGTCGGGGGCGAGCAGCCCGGGGAAGAGACGTTGAATGACGTGGCGATTCTGGCGGTAGAAGGTGCACTGACCGAGGATGCTCGTTGCCACGAAGTTGAGAGTCTGTTCGTCGAAACGATCGCCGCAGAGATCCCGTAGAGCGCGCTGGAGCCACTGGCATTTGGGACGAAACGCTTCTTCGATGAGCTCGCCGAAAATGCGCGTCGGCTGCGCCATTTCCCGCGCCATCAGCTGCCCGTGCCAGCGTGGTCGCAGCGGATCGAGAAAACGCCGGAGCAGATTCTCGACGAACAGGTGCAGGCGTTCCTCCGCGGTCATGGTTGTCTCGGCTTCGTAGGGAAGGAGGCAGGCGGAGGTATGCGCGTGGCGCAGGGTCGCGGCGTAGAGTTCGTCCTTGTCGCGGAAGTAGTAGTTCACCGCGGCGACGTTGACCCCCGCCCGTCGCGTGATCTCGCGAATCGTCGCGCCATCGTAGCCGCGGTCGGCAAAGACTTCTCCTGCCGCATCCAATAAGCGGGCGCGTGGGCTGTTGTCTTCAGAGTCCATTGGCGCAACGTAGCACCCAAGTCATTCGTTTCAAACGGATGTTTCAATTTTGTGGGAAGGGGCCGGGAGAAATCCGTTGGCGGTCCGGAAAAATCGCCTACTGTCTCTTCCAGCCATGAAAACGAAACGCGTCTGGACCTCCCCCAAGCTCAAGGACATCCCGATTTTCTTCGAAGTTTCGCTTTACGCGGGCACTCGCTGATTCTGGCGCTTTGCTGGAGGTTCTTGTCCTCGGCACCGCAGCGGGCGGAGGTTTTCCGCAGTGGAATTGCGCCTGTGCGAATTGCCGACTGGCTCGCGAAGGAAAACTCGCTGCACGGTTGCAAAGTGCGCTCGCGATTTCCGGCAACGGGCGTGACTGGCATCTGGTGAACGCGTCGCCGGACGTCGCGCGACAGCTGGAGAGCTTCGTTCGCCCCCGGGTCGCGCAGGATGCCGCCGCGCGGCGATCGCCGGTCGGCCGCGTGTTCCTGACCAACGCCGACCTCGATCACGTGCTCGGCCTTTTTCAGTTGCGCGAGGGTGGATGCCTGCCGACGACGGCCCCGTCGGCGGTGCGCGCCAGCCTGGAGCGAGGACTGGCGATGGACCGGATGCTGGGCGCCTATGCGGGCATCGAATGGTCGCTGGCGACGGAGGACTGGAGCGCGGTGGATGGATCCGGACTCGAGGTGCGAGCGGTCCCGCTCAGCGGGGGCGGCGCGCCGCGTTACGATGCCGGCGCGGAGGTCGAGGGGCAGTCGATCGGGTATCTGTTTCGGCGCGGTGCGGTGACGATCGGCGTATTTCCGGACGTCGCGCGAATCGATGCGCCCCTGCGTGAGGCGCTGGCGGCATGCGACCGAGTGTGGTTCGACGGCACGTTCTGGGCAGAGGACGAGATGCTCGCGTTGACGGGGCGCATGGCCTCCGCGATGGGCCATGTGTCGATCGGCGGGGAGGATGGCAGCCTTGCCGTGCTGGCCAGCCTCGGCGAAGGGCGCGCGGCTTACCTCCACATCAACAATACCAACCCCATTTTGCGGCCGGATTCGGACGAGCGACGGGCGGTGGAATTGGCCGGCGTTCGGATTGCCGAGGACGGGGAACATTTCGTAGTCTCACGGCATGTCCCCCGATGAGTTTCTGGCCGCGTTGCGCGCGGTCGGGGAGAGCGGTTATCACCATCGGCATCCGTTTCATGTGCGGATGAATGCCGGGGAACTCTCGCCGGAGGAAATTCGGTGTTGGGCGGCGAATCGCTTTTATTATCAACGAAATATCCCGCTGAAGGATGCCGCGATCCTGAGCAACTGCCCGGAGCGCGATGTGCGCCGCATCTGGCGGCACCGCTTGGCCGACCATGACGGCGGAGACGAAGCCCCGGGGGGCATCGAGGCATGGCTGCGGCTTGCGGAAGGCTGCGGATTGAAGCGGGAGAGCGTGCTGGCGGGCGAGAGCCTGCGGCCGGGAGTGCGGTTCGCCGTAGATGCCTACGTGACCTTTGCGCGCACGCAGCCGTGGCCGGTGGCGATCGCCTCCTCGCTCACGGAGCTGTTTGCGCCGGATTTGATGGCGGAGCGGCTGGCGGCTTTTCGCAAGCATTACACCTGGGTGCCGGACTGGGCCTTCGCCTATTTCCAGAGCCGCGTCACGCAGGCCCGGACGGATTCCGAGGAGGCGCTCGCGCTCACGCTGCGGTGGTGCGATTCGCCGGACCTCCAGCGGCGCGCGGTGGATGCGCTGCGGTTCAAGTGCGACGTGCTGTGGTCCATGCTCGATGCGATTGCTGCCGATGAATCCTGAATCCACGTCCCCCCGGCTCGCGCCGCATGTGCGGCATCAGCTCGACCGCATTACCGGCGCGCCGATACTGCTGCATCCGGAAGGCGCGGTGGAGCTTAGCGAAACCGCCGATGCAATCGTGCGGCTCTGCGACGGACAACGCCGAATCGACGAGATCCTCGGGACGCTCGCCGCGGAATACGACGCGCCGCCAGAGGCGCTGCGGGACGACGTGATCGCCTGCCTTGCGGGATTGCGCGAAAGGGGGCTGCTCGCATGAACGGGCCGCGCCCCTACGGATTGCTGGCGGAGCTCACCCACCGTTGCCCGCTGGGATGTCCGTATTGCTCGAACCCCGTCGAGCTGGCGGCGCGTGCCGAGGAATTGCCCGCCGAGGCCTGGGTGCGGGTGCTCGCGCAGGCCGCGCAGCTCGGCGTCGTGCAGGTCGGCTTCTCCGGCGGCGAGCCGCTTCTCTACAACGATTTGCCTCGCCTGGTCTCCGCCGCCCGGGCGGAGGGCATGTATTCGAACCTGATCACGAGTGGGATCGGCCTCGATCGCGAGCGGGTGCGGGAACTGCGCGGGGAAGGGCTGGATACCGTGCAGATCAGCTTCCAGGCCGACGAGGCCGGGCTGGCCGACGAGATTGGCGGCGCGAAGGGGCACCAGCGCAAGCTCGCGGCGGCGCGCGAGGTCGTCGCGGCCGGCCTTCCGCTCGGGCTGAATGTCGTCCTGCATCGCCGGAATATCGACCGACTGGAAGCCATCATCGAACTTGCCGAATCTCTCGGCGCGATGCGGCTCGAGCTCGCGAACACCCAGTTCTACGGCTGGGCCTGGCGCAATCGCGCCGCGCTGCTGCCCACGCGCGAACAGGTCCGCCATGCGGAACAGACGGCCAGCCGGCAGACGGCGCGACTCGCGGGGCGGATGCAGATCGTCTACGTGCTGCCCGATTATTACGAGCGCCGGCCGAAGCCCTGCCTGCACGGCTGGGGATCGCGTTCGATCACCGTGAACCCTCGCGGCGACGTGCTTCCCTGCCAGGCGGCGAATGCCATTCCCGATCTTGCCTTCGAGAACGTTCGCACCCACAGCCTCGCGTGGATCTGGCGCGAGAGCGAAGCGTTCAATCGGTTCCGGGGCACCGAGTGGATGGACGAACCCTGCCGGAGTTGCCCGGAGCGAGAACGGGATTTCGGCGGCTGTCGCTGTCAGGCGGCACTCCTCGCGGGGGATGCCGCCCGCACGGATCCCGTCTGCGAACTTTCGCCGGATCGTCCGCTGGTGGATGCCCTGCTGGCCGAGGCGAGGCAGCCGGATGGAAGCCCCTGGACCTACCGCGGTTAAAAGCTGGACGCGCTATTTCTTTTTCCCGCTGAAGGAAAATGTGAGGGTCGCGCTCGCAAACGGAAATGCCCGGACCAGCGTGCCCTTGGCCGTCAGCGAGTCGTCCTTCGCCTGCACCTTCGCCGCGAGCGTGGCCGTGCCGATCGAGTAGAGCGGAGCGGTGCCGGTGAGCTTGCCCTTGCTGCCGCCAGCCTTCGCTTTGCCCGTGCCCGTCACCGTGCCGAGGATCGGGTTGCTCACCACGTAAGTTGCCTTTCCAGCCGCGTTCGACTTCACGGAGCCTTTGATGGGATTCCCCAGAAGCGTCGTCTTCACCGTCAGCGTCACCTTGTTTCCCGGTCCGCTGACAATTTTCACGGTAGCCGTGCCCGAGTAACTTTTTCCGTCGGTATCCGTGCTCTTCCAGGGTCCGGCATAAGTGCCGGCCAGATCCTCCCAACCAGCCCGGGCCGGGCCTGGTGCCGCGATCGCGGCGAGGAGAACGGTGAAAAACGTGGCGGCCCGGAAATGGCGACTCAGCATTTTCATAATTCGATGCTAAGCCTCCGGACAAAACAATCAAGTCAGCACCCATAAAATTGATTATCGAAGTGCCGACACTCTCATTGCGTCTGGAGCCCGGAAATCATCTTCCGATTTGAAAAAGTGACGATTTTGTCACACAATGCACGATTCTTGCGGGTGAGCTTTTCACTCGGCGCTTCTGTTCCCATGCCCAAACCGATTCCATTCAGCTCGACTCTCGTGCCCGCGCTCAGCGCGCTGGTGCCTGCCCTTCGCGTTCAAATTGCCACCTCCACGCTGCTGCGCGGGGAAACTGCCAAAGGTCGCTACGATGTCCGCCTGTCCGACGACGGTCGCGAGCTGCGCACGTCCTTTCTCGCCAAGGGCCGAAATCCCCTCAAGCAGAGCAAGCTCCTGCTCCGTTCGGTGATTACCGACGAAACCTCGCTCCAGCCGCACGCGATCGCCATTCGCGAGAACGAGACACGCCTGCCCTGGATTCAGCGCTCGAACGATCCGCGGCTTGGCGACGACATCGTGACCGTTCGCCCGTTTGGCGCGGACGACACCGCTCCGTTCGTTGCCGTGCGCACGAGTGCGCTCACCGGGTTCATTTCGCTGGAAGTTCAGAACGCCCGGGAAATGAGCCCGGCCGAGGCGCGGCTCGTCGCCAAGGCGCTGGCCAAGGCCTCGAAACTTGCGGCGGTCAGCCGTGACGAATCGTCGAAGTCGCTCGCCGCTGCGGCGTGATCCCGCTCGCCTGGTTCGAACGGATGCCGCGTGATTTCTGATCGGCAGCCTCCTCCCCGGCCCGTATCCTGCTTTTTCCGTTCCCGCCCGTGAAAGCCAAGCGCCTCTCCGTTCTCAAGACTTACAAACTCTTTATCGGGGGTGCCTTTCCCCGCAGCGAAAGCGGCCGGGTGCGACCGGCCCTCGGCGCCGACGGCGTGACCGTTCTCGGCAACTACGCCCACGCCTCGCGCAAGGATTTCCGCGACGCCGTCGTGAAAGCCCGCGCCGCGCAGCCGAAATGGGCCGGTGTCAGCGCCTATCTCCGCGGCCAGATTCTCTACCGCGCCGCCGAGGTGCTCGAATGCCGGCGCGCCGAACTCGAGGGGGAACTCGCCCGCGCCACCGGCGCTGGGGCGGCCGACGAAGTGACCGCCGCCATCGATCTTCTCGTCCACTATGCCGGCTGGACCGACAGATACGGCCCGCTCTTCTCGGCGGTGAATCCCGTCGCCTCGCCGCATTTCAATTTCACCTTCCCCGAGCCAACCGGCGTCGTCTGCGCGGTCGCGCCGGATGCGCCCTCGCTGCTGGCCCTCGTCGGCCTCATCGCGCCGGTCATCCTCTCCGGAAACACGGTCATCGTGCTCGCCTCCGAGCGCCATCCGCTGGCCGCGGTGACGTTTGCCGAGATCCTCGCGACCTGCGACCTGCCCGGCGGCGTGGTGAATATTCTCACCGGTCTCCGGGCCGAACTCGCCCCGCAGTTCGCCGAGCACATGGACGTCAATGCCGTGATCGACGGCTCCGGCGATGCCGCCACGGCAAAGACGCTGGAGGCCGGCAGCGCGCTGAACCTCAAGCGATTCGCCGATCACTTCCTGACCGCGAAGGAGTGGAAAACCGCCCCGGGAAATCCCTACTGGATCCTCGATACCGTGGAGATGAAGACCGCCTGGCATCCCATGGGAGTCTAGCGTGCCGCGGGCGCTCCTGCTTGTGCTCGACAGCGTCGGCTGCGGCCACGCTCCCGACGCCGACGCCTACGGCGACGAAGGCGCCAACACGCTTGGCCATATTCTCGAGCAGCGTCCCGCCACGCGCCTGCCCACGCTCAAGTCGCTGGGACTGTGTCAGGCTCTCGCAATCGCCCGTGGAGAGATGCCGTGTTCGTTGCCGCTCCGGGGTGCTGTCGGCACACTCACCGAACGCTCCGCCGGCAAGGATACCACGACCGGCCATTGGGAACTCGCCGGTGCGATGATCACCGAGCCCTTTGCGACATTCGAGAGCTTCCCGCCGGAGTTGGTCCGCGCCATCGAGGCCGACGCCGGGATCGAGTTCATCGGCAACTGCGCGGCCAGCGGCACGACGGTTCTCGAAGAACTCGGCGCCGAGCATGTCGCGACCGGCAAGCCGATCCTCTACACCTCCGCCGACTCCGTGCTGCAGATCGCCGCGCACGAAGACATCGTCCCGTGCGAGCGTCTCTCCGAGATTTGCCACGTCGCCCGGCGCCACGCGAATGCCGCTCGCATCGGGCGCGTGATCGCCCGGCCGTTCATCGGCGCGGTCGGCCGGTTTCAACGCACGCCCAATCGCCACGACTATTCGCTGATCCCGCCGCCCACCGTCCTGAACGCGCTCGCCGACGCCGGCATCCCGGTGCGTGGCGTTGGCAAAATCTCGGACATCTTTGCGGGCAGCGGCGTCACGGAATCGCATCCCACGAAGTCGAACGTCGATGGCATGGCCGCAATCGATCGCCTTTGGAACGAACATCGCGACGGCCTCGTCTTCGCCAATCTCGTCGATTTCGACATGCTCTTCGGCCACCGCCGCGACGTCGAAGGCTACGCGGGGGCGCTCGAGGAATTCGATGCGTGGCTGGGGAAGTTCCTGCCGCGAATCGCGCCCGACGACCTCGTGCTCATTACCGCGGATCACGGCAACGACCCGACCTGGCGAGGGACGGATCACACCCGCGAGCGCGTTCCCGTTTTCGCGCCGAACGCGGCGCCGGCGCTGCTCGGTCCGGGCGAAACCTACATGGACGTCGCCGCGACGATCGCGCACCACTTCGCCCTCGCCCCGTGGCCGCAGGGGCGGGTATTGGTTTGAGCATCATGCTCCCCCGCATCGTCGCGCTTCTTTTGCTTCCGCTCCCGCTCGCCATGGCCGACGCGGAAATTCCACTCTGGCCCGATGGCGCACCCGGCGCGAAGGGCACCCGCCTCGAGGACGTTCCGACGATCACGCCCTACCTGGTTCCTCATCCCTCAGCGAAAACTCCGGCTCCGGCGCGGCCCGCGATTGTCGTTTGCCCCGGAGGGGGTTACGGCATGCTCTCCTCGCACGAGGGCGAGGGCTATGCGCGCTGGCTGAATCAGCATGGCATCAACGCCTTCGTGCTGAAATACCGTCTCGGCTCGAAAGGCTATCGCCACCCGGCGATGCTCGAAGACGCCGCGCGCGCCGTGCGAACCGTTCGTGCGCGGGCCGGCGAATGGCATGTCGACCCGGCGAGAATCGGCATCATGGGCTCGTCGGCGGGCGGACATCTTGCCGCCACGCTGCTCACGCACTTCGATGCGGGAAATCCCGCGGCGTCCGATCCGATCGAAAAGCAAAGCTCGCGGCCGGACTTCGGCATCCTCTGCTATGCCGTGATCACGATGGGCCCGTTCACGCATCAGGGATCGAAGGATAATCTTCTCGGCAAGGATCCCTCGCCGGAACTTGTCGAGCTGCTCTCGAACGAGAAGCAGGTTCGCGATGACACGCCGCCGTGCTTCATCTGGCACACCACCGAAGACAAGGTCGTTGCCGTCGAAAACAGCCTTCTTTTTGCGTCCGCACTGAGGGCGCATCACGTGCCGTTCGATCTTCACATCTACGAAAAGGGCGGTCATGGCATGGGTCTCGGGCATCGCTCCGCCGATTCCGCCGCGCTCCATCCGTGGACCGGGGATCTCCTCTACTGGATGAACGAGTGCAAGCTGCTCCAGCCATGAGTGCGCGCTGTCCCTGGTGCGAAGGCGACGCGGACTACGTGCGTTACCACGACGAGGAATGGGGTGTGCCGTCGCACGACGACCGGCATTTGTTCGAGATGCTCATCCTCGAGGGTGCGCAGGCCGGCCTGAGCTGGCTCACGATTCTTCGCAAGCGTGCCCACTATCGCCGCGTCTTTCACGACTTCGATGCCGCCCGCGTGGCGCGTTTCACCGAAGAGGAAGTCGCCGCGGCGTTGCTCGATCCCGGCATCGTCCGTAACCGGCTGAAGGTGCGGGCGACCGTGCTCAATGCGCGAGGAACGCTCGCCATTCGTGGGGAGTTCGGCAGCTTTGACGCCTACCTCTGGCGCTTCGTGAACGGCAGGCCGATCCAGGGAAACCTGCGCTCGATGGCCGACGGCGCCACGCGCACGCCGGAATCCGACGCGCTCTCGAAGGACCTGCTCCGGCGCGGCTTCAAGTTTGTCGGCACGACGATTTGTCACGCCTACATGCAGGCGGTCGGCCTGAGGAACGATCACCTCGTGACCTGCCCGAGCTGGAAGTCGCTCTCGCGCTGACTACCAGCCGCCGCCGCCGCCGCCCCCACCGCCGCCGCCGGAGGATCCACCGCCGCCGCTGCCCGAGCTCGAGCCCGGGGAGGTCGATGAGGATGCAATGGCGCTTGCCAGCGCGCTGCCCATCGTGGAGGCGAACACGGCCGGCGTGAAAAGCCGGTCGGCGCGATCTCGATACCATTCGGGGTGATACTCGGTATTCGCGAGCACGTCGGAAAACTGCTCGCTCCACTTCTGCTCGACGTCGAGCGCCAGCGCGAAGGGCAGGAAGGCCTCGTAGTGCTCCGGAGTGCGCTCGGGCGGATTCTCGAGATTCAATCGATCGCGTTCACCGATGCTGAGGTAGCGCCGAAAACCCTCGATCTGGTCCATCACGCGCCGGCCCTCGATCGTTGGCGCCTTCAGCAAATGGTGGAAAACGGTGTTCAGCACGAAGGCCAGCACGAACGCCGCGAGGACCCAGGGAGACGTCAGCCGGTAAAGTTGCCAGGCGCCGAAAAACCACGCGCCAATGAACGGGAGCGCAAACAGCGTCATGGGCAGCGCGGTGAGAAACTTGCCGGTCTTCCAGGCGGTGCCCGCCGTGATCAGCAGTGCCATCACGCCCAGGGACCAGATCGAAAGCCAGACGAGCATGAACAGCGTGCCGCCACCTTCGGGGGAATCGATCAGCGCGACGCCGGCCGGCACCAGCGAAAGCACGAGGCCGCCGAGCCACCAGCCGGAGTTCCGCACAAAAAAGCGCTTTTCAATCTCCGCCTTCAGGCCGGTGAGGAGCGTGTTTCGCGCCTTTTGGAAGACCTTGTGCTGCGATTGCACCAGCTCCAGCGTCTGGCGCGTTCCGAGCAGATCACTGTAGAACGCCCGCAAACTCGGCGCCAGCACGGCCGCGCCCTTGACGTGCTTCTCGAGCGAGAATCTGTCCTTCGCACTGCACCTGATCGTCGCCGTGCCGGCTACGGCCAGCTCCAGCACGGCCCCCGCGAAGCTCTTGTTGTCGAAGGTCCCCATGCCCGCGAGATAGCGCACGGCGGCGGCGGTGAAGCCCTTCGGAGGATGATAGAGCGGAATGATGACGCCGCGCTGCGGATCCCGGCCGATCAGAAACCAGGCGATGACGTAGTAGATGAAGACGAGGCCCATCCCGCCAAGCCCGAGCACGACGCCGGGATTGTCGTGCGCGATTTCGAGGATGCCCTCGGGGTTCGCGTTCGCGTCGACGATGCCCTTCTGCCACGTCACCGAGAGGGTAAAGCCCTCCCTGGCGGCCAGCGGCTGCGTCGTCTCGACCACCGCGTTCCAGCCCGATTCCGAGACCGTCCGCCATGCCTTGCCCTGGGCGCCGGTAGCGCCGGTGTAGCCATGGATTTCCTTCACGCGCGCGCCGGCCGGGAGCTGCACCCGTGCCACGGCGTGATCGATCGGAAACGCCCAGCCATTGCCGGTGACGTTCCAGTAGAGTTCGTCGAAGTCCGCCCGCTGCACGAGCTGGTGATTCGTGCGGTAGGCGAGCGTGTAAACGTGCGGGCCGGGCGTGACCATCACGTCCGCCGACCCGATGTAAACGCGCACGCCGTTGCCGCGCTTCTCGGAATGCCACGGCTCCTCGCGTCCGTTCCGGCGCACGGAGAGCACGTCGAACGCGACGCTGCGCTTCAGCCCCAGCGAGCTGCGGTAAAGCGTGGGGAAGTCGCGGTAGATGCCGCGCTTGATCTGGTCTCCCGCGGCGATGACCGTGATGGTCTCCGTGACGACGAGATCGCCCGAGACTTTCACCTCGATGGAGCTCGCGAAGTCGGTGATCCGCTCCTCCTGCGCCTGCAGGGAGCTCGAAATGGCGAGAACGAGGACGCAGAGAGCGGAAAGAAATTTCACAGATTGACGGTGGGCGCGGCGCGTTCGCTGGCGGTTTCGATTTCGAAGAATTCGTCCGGATGGAATCCAAAAGTCCGGGCCACGATCACGCCCGGAAACGACTCCGCCGCGTTTCGAAAATCCCGCACGGCGCCGTTGAAGTAGCGTCGCGCGTATTGGAGGTCGTCCTCGATCGTGACGAGTTGCGCGCTGAGCTGGCGAAAATTTGCGTCGGCCTTCAGTTCGGGATATTGCTCCGCGACGGCGAAGAGGCCGCGCAGTTCGGCGGTGAGCCGATTCTCCTTTTCGGCGACGGTGGATGGCGAGGCGCCGGTCGCGCGCGTGGCGGCGATTGCCTCGAAGGCGCCGCGTTCATGCGTCTGATAACCGCGCACGCACTCGACGAGCGGGGGGACGAGGTCGTGTCGCTTGCGGAGCTGGACGTCGATGCCGCTCCAAGCCTCGCGCTGGGTATTCCGCAGGCTGATGAAGCGGTTGTAGGTGAGGATGAGCCAGAGCGCGACCAGGAGGACGAGTCCGCCGAGGATTGCGGGAATCATTTACAGGTCGCGGGGAATGATGGCCTCGAAGACGGTTGCGCCGCCCTTGCCGACGCCGGCGCGCGGCTCGAGATCGAGTTCCCGGTAGGCCTTTTCGAGCGCCTCGGGATCGTTGCGCAACTCCGGGAAGATGTGCACGAGCCGTTGTTTCACGTAGTGCCTGGCCGCGCGGCGATCGATCGGATGCAGTGGCGGTTCGCCCGCCAGCTTGCGCCGAAAAAACTCGATGAGGCCTGCGCCCATGTCGGCGACCCTCGTTGGAAACGCACCGCGAGGAAAGTCCGAATTTACTCCGCGGGTTTCATCGGCGGCAGGCCAGCTTCATCGTCCGCGGCAGCCGGAGAAGCCGCTGGAGCGGCGGGAGTGGCCGCCGGAGTCGGGCTGGGGGCTGCGTTCGGATCGAAGTTGAAGGTCCAGCTTGCGACCGCTTTCTTGCCGCCGGCGCGACCGCTCACGATCACGGTGACCTGGGGTTCGCGGAGGCGGGAATGCATCTGGTAGGTGAGGAGCTGCGTGGCGGGATCGTAATCCGCCGGCACGAGGCCAAATCCGCTGATGCGCATCTCGACGGACTTCGGATCGACGGCGCCGAAGGTCTGCAGGTTCACTTTGATGAGCGGCCGGGGATCGGAAATCGTCGCGCCCTGCATCGGCTCGGTGAGCATCGCCGCGGCGGCGGGATTTCCCATGGCGGCGACCGTGGTGCCGCTGGAGCCGCCGAATTTCAGGGCGTTTGTGAACGTGGATGGAATCGTGCTCTGGACGATGTAACGGCCAATATTTTCCGGCGCGGAACTGTGGAGCGCTTTCTGGCCGTTTACCGTGAAGGCGGCTTCGTAGCCGGCCTCCCGGGCGACTTCCATGACCTTCTCGTTGTGGATGCCGTAAGGGTAGGCGAGCGTCCTGACGCTGATGCCGAGCCGCTGCTCGAGCTCTTCCTTGGAGCCCTTGAGCTCGTTGAGCAGCCACGCGTCGTAGGGCTGGCCGGCGAGGTTTTTGGCCTTCGGCTTGATGAGGTTGTCGTGCGAGACGGTGTGGCTGGCGATATCCACACCGGCGTCGCGCATTTCCTCGAGCTGCTCCCACTTGATGGAGCGGCCGCCGGCGCCGATGTATCGGATGTAGACGTAGTAGGTGAACGGATAGCCGAACTCTTTCAGGATCGGCCACGCGAGGGTGTAGGTGTCGTTGTAGCCGTCGTCGATGGTGATGACGATCGCCTTGGGCGGGATGGATTTTTCCCCGCGCCGCCACGCGAGAAAGTCCGCCATCGGGATCACGGGAATGCCGGAATCCCGCACGGCCTCCATCTGCTGGCGGAAGGCCTCCGGCGTGATGGCGAGCGGATCGCGCGGCTTCGCCTCGAAGCGGTGGTAACCGAGCACGGAAACCTGCGCCGAGGTGTCGATGGGCGGCGGGGTCGGGGTCGGCGTGGGAGTGGGCGGCGGAGTTGGTGTGGGGGTCGGGGTCGGCGTGGCCGTGGGAGCAGGCGTCGGCGTCGCGGCCTTGAGCGGCTTCGGCAGTTTATCGCAGCCGGCAAGGACGAGCGTGGCGACGACCATGCTGGTCGGCAGAAGAAATTTCAGGAGCATGAGATTATGCGAAGATTGGGTCGGTGCCTTCGTTGAGGATTTCGAGATATGCGGAATATCCATAAAGTCGGCGGTAGGCGCCACCCGTGAGTTCGCGAATAATGCCGAGAGACTCGAGTTTGCGGAGAGCGCTGGTTGCCGTGGGAATGGAAGCCTGGATGGCCCCGGCGGCTTGGGCAGCGGACGTGATGGGCCGGCGCTGAAGATGCTCGTGCAGGCGGAGGACCGATGCGCCGGAGCCGCCCTCAGTGTAAAGCCGTTGGCGATCCCGCTGGAAAAGCGCGAGCAGCTCGCTGGCGGTGGCGGCTGCCTGTTCCGCGGTTTCGCGAACACCGGTCAGGAAGAATTCCAGCCATGCCTCCCAATCGCCGTTCAGACGCACCTCCTGCAGCAGCTCGTAATAACGGGCTCGATGCTGTTTGAGGTAGAGCGAGAGATAGAGCAGCGGCTGCCGGAGGGCGCCTTCAGAGCAGAGCAGGAAGGTGATGAGGAGTCGGCCAAGTCGGCCATTGCCGTCAAGAAAGGGGTGGATGGTCTCGAACTGGACGTGGGCGAGGGCGGCCTTCACCAAGGTGCGGGTGGGCACGGGGTCGTCGTGGAGAAATTTTTCCCAGGCGCCAAGCGTTTCGAGCACGAGGTCCGGCGGTGTGGGAACGAAGCGGGCGTTTCCGGGGCGCGTGCCGCCGATCCAGTTTTGGCTGCGCTTGAACTCACCGGGTTCCTTGTTGCTGCCCCGGCCATGCGCGAGGAGTTCGGCATGGATCTCCCGAAGCAGGCGGAGGGAAATGGGCATTCCCTCGCGGAGCAGGTGGAGGCCCTTTTCTAAGGCGGCTACGTAGCGGGAAACCTCGGCGGCGTCCTCGGTCAATGCCCCGGGAGCGCCGTCCATTTCGTAGAGAAGCAGGTCGGAGAGCGAGGATTGGGTGCCCTCGATCATCGAGGAGAGAACGGCTTCCTTGCGGATGTAGGAGTAAAGAAAGATGTCCGGGTCGGGCAGGACAATCGAAATGCCGTCCAGCCGGCCAATGGCGACGGCTGCACGGTCCAGTAAGGCGCCGAGCGCTCCATCCAAATCCACGGGTGGAGCGGGAGGCAGCGGGTGCGGAACGAAAGCCCGCACCTGCTCGCCGAACGCGGCGGTCACTTCATACCGGCCGCTTAATCCCCGCTTCATTTAAAGAACTCTTTCCATCTCTCGTGGAGATTTAAAGAAAAAAGCCGTTTTGTTTAAATGTTCGCGAGGGATTTCAAGAAGCCTTGGAATGTTTCGAGGCCGCCCGAGATGAATTATCGTAACGATAAAGCCTACGGCTCGAGGCCGACGGCGCGGAACTTCTCGTCGATGTGCTTGAAGTGATGGTCGAGCGCGCAGGCCTCGGCGACGTCTTCCTTACTGAGCTGGGCGGCCACTTCGGGCTCCTCGGCCAGAGTCTGCGCGAGCGGAATTTTTTCGGCCCAGGTGCGCATGGCGGCGCGCTGGACGGCTTCGTAGGCGACCTTGCGCTCGAGGCCCTTCTCGGTGAGCTGAAGCAGCGCGCCCTGACTGGCGTAGAGGCCGCCGGTGAGCTCCATGTTGCGGCGCATGTTCTCGGGATAGACGAGCAGGCGGTCGACGAGCTTCGTGAGCAGGACGAGCATGTAATCGAGCAACGTGCAGGAGTCCGGCAGGATGATGCGCTCGACGGAGCTGTGGCTGATGTCGCGTTCGTGCCAGAGGGCGACGTTTTCGAGCGCGGCGCCGGCGTTGTTGCGAATGACGCGAGCGAGGCCGGTGAGCTTCTCGCCGGTGATTGGGTTGCGCTTGTGCGGCATGGCGGAGCTACCCTTTTGGCCGGCGGAGAAATATTCTTCGACCTCGAGGACCTCGGTGCGCTGGAGGTGTCGGAACTCGGTGGCCCAGCGGTCAATCGACGATGCGATGAGCGCGAGCGTGGTCATGAACTCCGCGTGGCGGTCGCGTTGGACGACCTGCGTGGAAATCGGCGCGGGCTTGAGGTGAAGGCGCTCCATCACGTAGGCCTCGACGCGGGGATCGAGGTGGGCATTGGTGCCCACGGCGCCGCTGAGCTTGCCGACGCGCACGCGTTCGCGGGTCTGCTCGAGGCGCTCGATGGCGCGGCCAAACTCGTCATACATGAGGGCGAGCTTGAGGCCGAAGGTGATCGGCTCGGCGTGGATGCCGTGGCTGCGCCCGATCATGGGCGTGAGTTTGTGCTCCTCGGCGCGGCGGGCAATGGCGGCGCGCAGGGCGTGGAGGTCGGCCAGCAGGCGCACGCAGGATTCGTTCATCTGCACGGCGAGCGTGGTATCGAGCAGGTCGGAGGAGGTGAGGCCCTGGTGCACCCAGCGGGCCTCGGGCCCGATCTTCGAGGCAACGTTCTCGAGGAAGGCGATGACGTCGTGGTTCGTGCGCTTCTCGATCTCGAGGACTTCGTTGATATCGAAGGCGCCCTTGGCGCGGATGACTTCGGCGTCGGCCTTGGGAATCTGGCCCAGCTCGGCCATGCCCTCGCAGGCGAGGGTTTCGATTTCGAGCCAGATTTCGAGTTTGCGCTGGTCACTCCACAGCGCGCTCATTTCGGGAAGACTGTAACGTGCGATCACCGGGTAGTTCTAGCCAACCGCTCGCCGAAACGCAAAGAGCGGCGTCCGAAATAAATCGGCGCCGCTCTTTGGATAAGGTGGTGGGAAAGGGGATTTAGAAGCCGGGGGCAAGCTTGAGTTGCTTGCGCTGGCCATGGTCGCAGACGGCGACTCGGCCGCTGGCAATCAGGTCGGCAACGGCGGCGACGGTTTCCTTGCTGTCTTTGGCGCAGGAGCTGACGACGGCGACGAGCTGGCCGAGGGAAAGGTGGCGACTGTTGATCTTGCGGTAAGGATTTTTCATCTTCGTGAACCTCTATTCTTGGTTACGCAAATGAGACGTCCCGTGGATCAATCTCGTTCAAAAATACCCGTTGGGTTTTTCCCCTAGGCGGAGGTGGGTGATTCCACCGACGAGCCGGATGGCGGCACGACGAGGCCGCCGGAAACGATGAGCTTGGTCGCCTCTTCGAATGTCAGAGAGCACTCGATGATGCGCTCCGCCGGCACGGCTACGACAAAGCCGGCGAGGGGATTCGGCGCCATGGGCAGGAAGACGAGCGTGTATTGGCGCTGGAGACGCGGTTCGAGGTATTCGCCGGTGACGAAGCCGACCAGGAGCGAGCCTTCGCTGGGATATTCGAGATAGACGACGCGTTTCGTGCGGGCGCCGGAGCCCATTACGCGGAACGAATCGAGCAACTGCTTCACCGCACCGTAGAGCGGGGCGATGAGTGGCAGACGCATGAGCACGGCCTCGGTGCGGCTGATGATGCGCTGGCCCATCATATGCGCGGCCATGAAGCCTACTGCCAGGAGGAGGAGCAGGGTCGTGAGGAAATTCAGGAAGGTCTGGTCCTTCACGCCGAGGGTTTCCCAGATCGGTGCGCTGATTTTCCCGATGAATCCGTAGCCGAGCCACAGCACCCACAGCGTGACGATGAGCGGAACCGCAATGACGATTCCTGTGAGCAGGCGGCTCCATAGCAGTCGGAAAATGTTCCCGGCCATCGTGGTGGCCGTGAGCGGCGCGTGAGCCTCGGGATCGATTTTCATGGGAAACGAGAAGGGAGCAGAATCGCTCCGGGCCGGCAATCGGGAAGTCGGCGCGCGCGTCCGCAACTCGATCTACCTTTTTGAAGACGGATCGGCTATTTCCTGCGGGATGTCCGTTTACTCGCGCACTTTGCGCTATTTCCGGCCCTTCGTCGGGCCGACGATCTGGGCCACGCTCGCGATGTTCCTCGCCATTGGGCTGAACCTTCTCTCCCCCTGGCCCCTGAAATACATCATCGACGGGGTGCTTTTGAAGGACAGCACTCCGGCGCGCGCGCAGATCACCGCGTGGTTCGGCTCGGCGCCGCCCGCGCAGATCATCTTCTGGCTCTGCCTTTCGGTGGTGGTCATCAAGCTGCTCTGGGGCCTGCTGAACCTCGCATCGAACTACCTCTTCATCCGCGTCGGGCTGCAGGCGATGCTGAAGTTGCGCACGGACATCTACGCCTGCATGCAGGCGCTGCCGTTGCGGTTCCACGACGCCCGCCGGAGCGCGGACTCCTCGTATCGCGTCGCCTACGATTCGCAGTCGATCCAGACGATCTACAACAAGGGTTTTGCCACCATCCTGCAGGCGCTCGTCACGCTGCTCGGCGTGATGGCTATCATGCTCGCGAAAAACTGGCAGCTCACGCTCGCGTCCATGGCGGTGATGCCGTTCGTCTATCTGGCGATTCGGCACTACGCGGACCGCATTCGCCGGCAGTCCACCGCCATCCACGAGAGCGAGAGCGACGTGCTCGCGGTGGCGCAGGAGGGGCTGAGTTCCATCAAGGTCGTGCACGCCTTCGGCCGGGAGAAATTCGAGGTGCGCCAGTTCCTGAATCGCGCCGGCCGCAGCCTGGAGGCGAACCTGCGTTTCAACATCACGTCGGTCGTGAGCGCTCTGGTGATTGGCACGCTCATGGCCGTGGGCACGGCGGTGATGTATTACATCGCCTCAAGAGAGGTGCTGACCGGCCGGCTCGCGGTGGGCGACCTGTGGCTGTTTTCCGCCTACCTGCTGATGCTCTACCAGCCGATCGAGCAGCTCTGTTACACCGCGTGGTCGCTCGAGGGCGCCGCCGCGGGGATGATCCGCTGCTTCGAGGTGCTCGATCGGGAACCGGAGACGCGCGACGAGCCCGGTGCGCAACCCCTGCCGGCGGTGAAGGGCGCGATCGAGTATCGCGGCATCGCCTTCGGCTACACGCCGGAGCGTCCCATCCTGAAAAACATCAATCTGACGATCTTGCCGGGCGAGACGGTGGCGTTCGTCGGCGGCACGGGCGCGGGCAAGAGCACGCTGCTCAGCCTGTTGCTGCGTTTCTACGATCCCAGCGCCGGGCAGGTCTTTGTCGATGACTGCGACATCCATCACGTCACGAAGCGGTCCCTGCGCGCGCAGATCGGCATGGTGCTGCAGGACACGCTGCTGTTTTCCACCACGGTGCGGGAGAACATCGCCTACGGCCGGCCCGGCGCGACCGAGGCCGAGATCACCGAGGCGGCGAAAAAGGCGCAGGCCCACGACTTTATCATGCAAATGCCCGACGGTTACGATTCCCTCGTGGGCGAACGCGGCGGGCACCTCAGCGTCGGGCAGCGGCAGCGCATCGGCATCGCGCGGGCCTTTCTCAAAGACGCGCCGATCCTCGTGCTCGACGAGCCGACCTCCGCCCTCGATCCCACGACGGAGGCGGCCATCATGGCCATCATCGAGGACCTCATGCGCGGCCGCACCACGCTCATCGTCACGCACCGCATCGCGACCGTGCACCAGCTCGGCAAGGTGGCCGTCCTCAAGAACGGCGAGATCGCGGAATTCGGCCCCGGCCCGGAGCTTCTGCGCGCCGGCGGCGTGTATGCGGAACTCTACCGCGCCGGCCAATACGACAACGCGTAAAGGGTTGCCGCGCGAAGACGCCGCCGGCCCGGTTACGGAAGGCCGATGTTTTTTTCCGCGGCCTTGCGGGAGTCTAGCCGGGCTTTCACGATTTCCCAGATGATCGGGAGCACGGAGACGACGATGATGCCGAGAATCACGATCTTCATGTTCTTCTGCACGATCTCGAGGCCGCCGAAGATGTAGCCGGCCCCGATGAAGAGGCCGACCCAGAGGACGGCGCCGGCGACGTTATAGAGGGCGAATTTCGGGTAGCTCATCGTGCCGACGCCGGCCACGAAGGGGGCGAAGGTGCGCACGATGGGCACGAAGCGCGCGAGGATGATGGCGCGGCCACCGTATTTTTCGTAGAAGGCGTGCGCCTTCATGAGATGGGCCTTCTTGAAGAAGCGGCTGTCCTCGAAATGGAACACGCGGGGGCCGATCCATTTGCCGATGGCGTAGTTCAGGGCGTCGCCGACGACGGCGGCCACGAGCAGGAGCGGCGCGATGTATTCGAGCCGCAGGTTCATCTCCGGCCGGGCCGCGAGGGCGCCGACGGCGAAGAGCAGCGAGTCGCCCGGCAGGAACGGCGTCACGACAAGACCGGTCTCGCAGAAGATGATCGCGAAGAGCAGCGCGTAGATCCAGAGGCCGTAGTTCTGGATGAACCACACGAGGTGGTTCTCCGCGTGCAGGATGAAGTCGATCGCTTGCTTGAGCAGGTCCATGGCGGGTGGGATGGAACCACCAAGTCACCGAGACACCAAGAATTAATCCTGGCCTCGGCGTCTCCGGGCGGTCGTGGCGGCCTTTACAGCCGGATCACGCGGGCTGCGTAGATGTCGGGCTCCGCGAGGAGACGGTCGAGCGTGGCCTGGTCGGGAGCGCTGTCGACGTTCAGGATCGTGAGGGCCTTGCCGCCCGCCGCGTCGCGGCTGAGGGACATGCTGGCGATGTTCACGTTCTGTTCACCGAGGAGCGTGCCGAGGTGGCCGACGATGCCGGGACGGTCCTTGTTCTCGAGGAGAAGGACGACGCCGCTGGGGGTGACTTCCACCGGCTGGCTTTTCACGCGGACGATGCGCGGCTCGTTCTTGGCGCCGAAGAAGGTGCCGCCGAGCGAGACCTTGCTGTCGCCGCTCCAGACGGCAACGTGCAGCC
This sequence comes from Chthoniobacterales bacterium, assembly GCA_036569045.1. Lineage (NCBI taxonomy): Bacteria > Pseudomonadati > Verrucomicrobiota > Spartobacteria > Chthoniobacterales > Chthoniobacterales bacterium. Next base: position 59,526 of record DATCRI010000055.1, read on the forward strand.
ATTCGTTGAAGTCGGTCTGCTCGCTGGATTTCACCTCCTCGACCTCGAGGCCGAGGGTCTGGGCCATGCTGCGGACGTTCACGCTGTTCACCTCGTCGCCGCCGGCGTGGGTGAGGAAGCCGGTGAGGATCGCGCGGGTGATCGCGTCGGTGGGCAGCTCGACAGCCTTGCCGCCGTAGGTGATGACGATGCGGTCGTTGCGATTCGGCGCGAGCTGGGCGGCGAATTTGCCGAGCTTGTCGCCGAGCGTGAGGTAGGGCTTCACGATCGCGAAGGTCTTCGCGTCGATGCTGGGCATGTTCACCGCATTGCGGATTTCGCCGTCGAGGAGCGCGGCGCGAATGGCCTGGGCGATCTCGATGCCGACGTTTTCCTGCGCCTCCGCCGTGCTGGCGCCGAGGTGCGGGGTAAAAACGATATTCGGGGCGTTGCGGAGCGGGAAGTCCTCCGGAGGGGGCTCGACCTCGTAAACGTCGAGGGCGGCGCCGCCGACATGGCCGGACTCCAGCGCGTCCTTGAGCGCGGCTTCGTCGACGAGGCCGCCGCGGGCGCAGTTCACGATGCGGACGCCCTTCTTGCAGAGGGCGAGCCGGCGTGCGTCGAGCATGTGCTTCGTCTCGGGCGTGAACGGCATGTGCATCGTGATGAAGTCGCACTGCGGCACGAGCTGGTCGAGATCGTCGATGAGCTCGACCTGAAGCGTGCGGGCGCGGCTGGCGGAGAGGTAGGGATCGTAGGCGACGACGCGCATGCCGAAGGCAATGGCGCGGCGGGCGACTTCGGTGCCGATGCGGCCCATGCCGAGAATGCCGAGCGTCTTGTTGTAAAGCTCGACGCCCTCGAATTTTTTGCGGTCCCACTTGCCGGCCTTCATGCTGGCGTCGGCCTGCGGGATGGCGCGGGCGAGCGAGACCATGAGCGAGAAGGCAAGCTCGGCGGTGGAGATCGTGTTCCCGCCGGGCGTGTTCATGACGATGACGCCATTCTTCGTGGCGGCGTCGACCTTCACGTTGTCCACGCCGACGCCGGCCCGGCCGACGACTTTGAGATTCTTCGCGGCGTCGAGCACGGCGGCGGTGACCTTCGTCTGGGAACGGACGACGAGGGCGGAAAATTCGGGAATGATTTTGAGGAGCTCGGCTTCGGGCGCGCCTTTGCCGCCGGGGAACACGGTGACGTCGAGCAGGCCGCCAGCGGCGAGTTCATCGACGCAGCTTTGGGAGACGGGGTCTGCGACCAGGACCTTTGGGGTTTGCATAGGGAGGTGAGAGCGTAGGTGGCGAAGTTCCCGGTGTCAAAGCCATCGCGGCGCGTTGACGCAGCCGGTGCGGGCTGCGACACTTTCGGGCATGGCTGAAGGTCAAGGTTCCACGGGAAATGTCATTGCAGCGCTGGCGAGTTTCTTCATCCCGGGGCTGGGGCAGCTCATTCAGGGGCGGCTTCTCCCGGCCTTGCTCTTCTTCGTGGCCGCCGCGGCGCTGTGGGTGATTCTCATGGGATGGATCATCCATCTTTGGGCGATCATCGACGCGGCGCTCTGGAAGCCGAAGGGCTGATGACCTCTTGTGACGAGCCTTTCACGCGAAAGCGCTTGTCAATCCCATGACCCGGGGCCGACGGTGGCGGAATGACGACTCCCGACATCTTTCGCGACGACGAATCCGGCGATATGGACGTGTTTGTGCCCCCGGCGCTGACCGGCGCTCTGATCGAGTTCCTGCGCGGAAAGGTTCCCTTCTTCGGGGTGACCATCGAATCGGCCTTTGACGACGAGGAGGAAGTCGATACTCGCGAGGAAGGCGACGAGGAGGACACGGAGCCGGTCGACGCCTTCAGCTTCCCGAGCGAGGTGGACGAGGACGAACTCGCGGCGCTCCTCGACGAGTTTTTCTCCGCCCGGTAACGCAGTTCGCACCACGCTCCGCTCATGAGTGATCCCGCCGCCCCTGCCTCGTCCAGCCCCGAGCGGGCGCTGTTCGATCGCATCTATCGCGAGATGGTGGACAGCTTCGACGAGGAGCTGGAGCTGGAACTCGAGGACGGCGAACTGTCGCCGGACCAGCGACCCCACACCGGCGACGAAGAGGCCGCGCAACGGGCTTTTCGCAGCCGGTATTTCCGGGAGCTGTTCCGCCTGCAGGGCGAGCTCGTCAAGATGCAGGAATGGGTGGTCGCCACGGGGCACAAGCTCGTCATTCTTTTCGAAGGGCGCGACGCCGCAGGCAAGGGCGGCTCGATCAAGCGCATCACCCAGCGGCTGAATCCCCGCGTGTGCCGCGTCGCCGCGCTGCCCGCGCCGAATAACCGCGAACGCACCCAGTGGTATTTCCAGCGCTACGTCGCGCACCTGCCCGCCGCCGGCGAGATCGTCTGCTTCGATCGCAGCTGGTATAATCGCGCCGGCGTCGAGCGCGTGATGGGCTTCTGCACCGAGGAGGAATACCAGGAGTTCTTCCGCAGCGTGCCGGAGTTCGAGAAAATGCTCATCCGCTCGGGCATTCAGCTCGTGAAATACTGGTTCTCGATCACCGACGACGAACAGGAGTTCCGATTCGAGTGCCGGGTGAACGATCCGCTCAAGCAGTGGAAACTCTCGCCGATGGACCTCGAAAGCCGCCGCCGCTGGGAGGAATACACCGTCGTGAAGGAGATCATGTTCGAGCGCACGCACATCCCCGAGGCGCCGTGGTGGATCGTTCACGGCGTCGACAAGAAGCGTGCGCGGCTGAACTGCATCCATCACTTGCTCGGCCAGGTGCCTTACAGGCCGGTCGAGCACGCTCCAATCGTGCTGCCCGAGCGTGAGCATCATCCCGACTATCGTCGGAAGCCGAATCCGCCCGAGATGCTCGTGCCGGAAGTTTATTGACGCCTGTCGGCGTGCAAGGGGATTGCGCCCATCGATGATCGGCCCGTTCTTCCGCGCCCGTCACCACCGCGTGATTCCGAAATCCCTGCGGGGAACAGCGATGGGTGTCGATAGTTTGTTCCGCCGAGGCTGGTGTGGCCCGCGATCGGCGCTAGATTGAGGAAGTCATGAAACCGCTTCTCAACTACATCGGCGGCAAATTCATCCCCGCACGGGAAGGCTGCTCGCGCGAATTCCTAAATCCGGCCGACAATTCGTTGCTCGGCCTTGCAACCGAATCCGACGCCGCCGACGCGGAGGCCGCCATCGATGCGGCCCGGGCGGCTTTTGATGACGGGCCCTGGCCGTGGACGCCCGCTCCGGAGCGCGCGGCGAAACTTTTCAAGCTCGCCGACCTCATCGATGCGAATGCCGAGGAGTTCTCCCGCCGGGACACGTTGAATAATGGCAAGCCTCGCCGCGAGGCGCGGTTCGACGCGGCCGACGCGGCGGCGTGTTTCCGCTACTATGCGGGCCTGGCGACGAAGCCGCACGGCGAGACCTACGAGCTTGGCGATCCGAACATCGTCTCGATGTCGGTGCGCGAGCCCGTCGGCGTTTGCGGGCAGATCATTCCGTGGAATTACCCGCTGCTGATGGCCGCGTGGAAACTGGCGCCCGGCCTCGCGGCAGGAAATTGCTGCATCCTGAAGCCGTCGGAACTCACGCCGTGGAGCGCGCAGTTGCTGTTCGAGCTCCTCGACGAGGTCGGGTTTCCTCCCGGCGCGGTGCAGCTTCTTTATGGAGCGGGCGATCCGACCGGGGCCGCGCTCGCGGCGAGCGATCGCGTCGACAAGATCGCGTTCACCGGGGGCACGGCCACGGGGCGGCGGATCATGCAGGCTGCGACGGGAAATTTGAAGCGCGTGACGCTCGAGCTGGGCGGGAAGTCGCCGATCCTGATGTTTGCGGACACGGATCCCGACGTGGCGCTGGAATACGCGATGTTTGGCATTTTCGCCGGGCAGGGCGAGGTGTGCAACGCGGGTTCACGCCTGTTTCTCGAGCGAAGCATGCTGGATGAATTTCTGCCCCGGCTGGTGGCGGCGACGGAGCGCATCGTGGTCGGGGCGGGTTCCGACGAAGCGACGGAGATGGGCCCGCTCATCTCGAAGGCTCACCAGCAAAAGGTGCTCGGCTACATCGAGAGTGGCCGGGACGCTGGCGCACAACTCCTGACCGGTGGCGGCGCCTGCGAAGATGACGCCCGGGCGGCTGGGAATTTCGTGCAACCGACGATCTTCATGAATGTTCCGCCCGATGCGAAAATCTGGCGCGAGGAAATTTTTGGGCCGGTGCTTTGCATCGACACGTTCGAGAGCGAGGAGGAAGCCGTTCGCAAGGCCAACGATACGCCCTACGGCCTCGCCGGCGCGGTTTTCACGAAGGACGGAGCTCGCGCCCAGCGGGTGATTCGTCGTCTCCGCGCGGGAGTGACGTGGATCAATACCTTCCACTTCACGTTCAACGAAGCGCCGTGGGGCGGTTACAAACAGAGCGGCTTCGGGCGCGAACTCGGGCCGCACGGCTACGACGCCTACACCGAGATCAAGCAGATCACGACGCACCTCGCGCCGGGGCCGCTGGGCTGGTTCAAGGGGCTGGCCTGAGCGAGGTCCACACCCAGTCGTCGGCGGTGGAGGGGCCGAGCAGCGCGTTCCCATTATCGCCCCGGCCGCCGTCGTCCCGGGCGTTCCAGCCCTTTCCGTAGAGCACGTAGCTTCCCGACTCCGCGGGCCGATAGATATAGCGGCCGCCTCCGACCACGTCGCGCGGGACGGCATCGATCCATTGGGGAGAAAGTGCGTCGAGGCTGGCGGGAATCCGGCCCTCGGCGCGGCGCTGTCGTTCGATCGCGCAGGCGAGCCGGGCGAAATCGAGCCGGGCCTGTGCATACGCGGCGGATCGGGCCGCATTTGCGAACGTTGGCAGCACGAGCACGGTGATCGGCGTCCGGAAAAACTCCATCGGGCTGCGGCGCACCGCGCTGAGGCGGGCGTTCCACTCCGCGAGAGCCCATGGCCGGACAAAGCCATTGTGGATGACTCCGCCGACCCAGTCCTGCGCAAAGCTGGCGTAGCTCGCGCGGTCTCGCGCTTCCCAGCCCGAGGGACGCAGCAGCCAGATCACGCGGCACAGGGCGGTGGTGAACCACTCGGCGGCGGGCGAGCGGAAGTCGATGATCGTGAAGATGGCGGCGGCCCGCGTTTTCAAGGCCTCCGGCGCTGTCAGGAACAGGGCGCGCTCGCCGCGCACGCCGTCGCGAAAATCCGCCAGCGGGTGAAATTGTCCGAGGGCCGCCTCGATGGCCGCAAGGTCTTCGTCGGACCAGGCGCCCTGCGCGAGACCGTCACCGACGATCTGAATGGCGTAGCCGAGCATGAGCTGCCCGGCGTAGCAGCCGGCCAGGGATGGCGGCTGGTTCGACCGGCGGGCGAGCTGCGTGATGAGGTGGAAGTCGGCGAGAGCGCTGGCGGATTGGCGGCCCGCCACGGCGGCAATGGCGCGGGCGGCGAGCACCTCGGACGTGCGCTTGAGCGGCGAGAGGATTGGTGCGGGAGTCGTGATATCGGTGGTGCGGGCGGGCCAGGCATTGCCCGGCCGTGCGGCGGCGAGTCGCACGGCGTCCAGCAGAGGCTCGAAGGGTGCGATACCGGTCAGCACGACCTGCGCGGCCGCCGTGGCGTCGCCGTTGAAGTCGGGCTGGAAACGCCGGGCCAGGGCGATGAGAGCGAGTTGATCGCCGGGGGAGGCCAATTTTGTAGGTGGCAGCTGCAACCCGGAGAGGCTGGCGCGCCGGGGATTGGAGAACGTGAAGATTTCCCGGAAGACGGGTGCGGCGGCCATGTTCTGCGCGTCGGGGAGGGGATCGGGCCGGAACGCGTCGAGCGAAAGCGGCTCTCCCGCCGCCTGCAGGGTGGCTTCCACCCGGCGCCACGCCGCTCCGCCCGTCCAGTTTTCGTAACCGTAGAAAATCCCAACCACGAGCGTCGGCAGGGCCAGTGCCGCGAGCAAAAGGACGAGCAGGGCACGCTTCATGGCTTGGGAACCGTTGGCGCCGGCACGCGGCGCTCACTTTCCACGAGCATAACGCGTTCTGGCCGCGATTCGACCGATATAAATTCCTGTGGTGAGTTATTTGCCGGGGCGGTAAGGTCGCCCTCCGATGAGCGCAATGGTCGAACTGCGGGGAATCCATAAACGGTTTGGAGATTTCGTGGCCCTGCAGAACGTCGACTTCGAGATTCGCGAAGGTGAGTTCATGACGTTTCTGGGGCCCTCGGGTTGTGGCAAGACCACCTGCCTGCGATTGATCAGCGGCTTTGACTCGCCGACATCCGGCCAGGTCTTCATTGGCGGAAAAGACGTTACGCACGATCCGCCCTACCGCCGCGACGTGAACCAGGTGTTCCAGAGCTACGCCCTCTTTCCGCATCTTACGATCTACGAGAATATCGCCTTTGGGTTGCGCATGAAGGGGGTGGGCGCTGCCGAGGTCAAACAGCGCGTCGACCGGGTGGTGGAAATGACTTCGCTCGGGGATTTCGTGCAACGCCGGCCCGCGCAGATGTCCGGCGGCCAGCGGCAACGCGTGGCTCTGGCTCGCGCCATTGTCTGCGAACCGAAAGTCCTGCTGCTCGATGAGCCCCTCTCCGCGCTCGATGCCAAGTTGCGTGCCCAGATGCGCCTGGAGCTCAAGCAGCTCCAGAAGCGTCTCGGGATCACCTTCGTGTTCGTCACTCACGACCAGGAGGAGGCGCTCACCATGAGCGACCGCATCGCGGTGATCAACCGCGGCCAGGTCGAGCAGATCGGAACCGTGGCGGATATCTATTACGAGCCCGCCACCCGCTTCGTCGCCAGCTTCATCGGCGAGACGAACATCGTCAGCGCCCGGGTGCTCAGTCGGGAGGAAGGCTTCATCCTCTGTGAGATGGAAGGCGGCCTCCACGTGAAGGTCCGCGCGAATCCCCGCGTGACCGATGACGAAGTGCTGCTTTCACTCCGTCCGGAAAAAATCCGCGTCTTTCGCCAGCTCGCGACCGGCGAGAATACTTTCCCGGCCCGAGTGTCGTTGGAAATCTTCAAGGGCGCCGTGGACGAACTCACCCTGAATTGCGGGAATGGCCTCGAACTCGGCGCGATTCTCGCGAACGACGGCAATACCGAGTTCGAATGCCACGAGGGCGAAGAGGTCTATTTCCGCATCCAGCCCGGCGACATCAGTGTCATCGCCGCCTAGTCGTTTTTTGAAAACGAAATGCGGAAATCTGAACACTCCCTGACATCCTTCGTTCGATTTTGTTCAAAAAAAGATTCGAATTTTGTTTGACGCTCTGAGGGGCAGGCAGTTAAACGCCTTGGCATGCTCCGTGCTTGTTGAGAGGGAGCAATCATGCCTAACCATGATTGATTCGGGATCAGCCCTGCTGGGCCCGGGTCTTTCAACAAAAACAAAGAACCAAACAACCCTATGAAACTAGCTACAAAGTTTGCTGCAGTCCTTGGCACGGCGGCTCTGCTCTCCAGCAGCGCGCTCTTCGCTGGCGACGGCAAGTCCTTCAAAGAAGTCAAGGAAGTCGTGACGGAACCCGTCAAGTGGTGGAGCGCTTCGCTCAGCACTGGTTGGGACAGCCTTTACATGTTCCGCGGCGTGAATGTCATTCCGGGCTTCGAGGGCTACGGCTCCAGCCTTTACTGGACCCAGCTCAGCGTGACCTTCAACCTCACCGAGAATGACTTCCTCACCCTCGCCGGCTGGACCGCTTTTGGTCTCTCCGAGACGAGCTACAAGGAATTCGACGGTATTGCGAGCTACACCCACACCTTCGGGAATCTCTCCTTCAAGTTGGGTTACACCTACTACCACATCCTGAGCGCGACCTACGGTCTCTACTCGCATGAGTTGAACACCGGTCTCTCTTACGCAATCGAGCTCGGGCCGGTGACCATCACCCCTGGCATCAACTACTTCTTCAACGTCGGCCCGAACATCGGCGACCGCGGTTTTGTCGAGCAGTGCGCCAGCTACCTCGAAGCCCGCGTGGATGCTTCCGCTCCGATCTACAAGGACATCGTTTCGATCGCTCCTTACGTCTCGTTCGGAACGAGCTTCCGCTACAACTTCACGACGCACGACGATCCTCCGTCCCCGTTCGTTGGCACGAACAACATCCAGACGGGTGTTTCCCTGCCGATCGCGGTTTCGAAGAACATCACGATCTCTCCTTACGCCGCTTACAGCTACCAGTGGTATGGTCTGGTCGGCACCACGCCCAGCACCTTCTGGGGTGGCGGTTCGGTGACCTTCTCGTTCTAATCCGACGAGTTTAGGATCTTAACCTTCGAAAAGCCCTTCCGCTCGCGCGGAAGGGCTTTTCTCTTTTCAGCGATTCCTCGCTGAGAATTGTGCGAGAGTCGCGGGATTCGGAGGGTGAATATTCCCGCGTGACAACCGTTCGAGAGAACGGATATTCGCAAAAACATGGAAACTCTGGAGCTGCTCGGCGTTGCGCTCGGGCTCGCCACTCTGGCGGGCATCAATCTCTATCTCACGGTCTTCGTGAGCGGCCTGGCCATTCAGCAGGGCTGGATCACGCTGCACCCCCAATACGAACAACTGGCGGTGCTCGGTGATCCCATTATCGTCGCCGTGGCCGGCACGCTCTTCGTGCTCGAGTTCTTCGCCGACAAGATTCCCTGGGTGGATTCTCTCTGGGACTCTGTTCATACGATCATTCGACCGATTGGCGGAGCGATGCTTGCCATCACCGTTCTTGGTAACTCGCATCCGGTTTACGATGTCGTGGTCGGCTTGCTGGCGGGCGGGATGGCCCTCACGACGCATGGCGCGAAGGCCGGCACCCGGCTTCTGGTCAATGCCTCGCCCGAACCCTTTTCCAACATCGGCCTGAGCCTGGCGGAGGACGTCACCGTCCTGGGGGGATTGGCGCTCGTTTACAAATACCCCGTGACGGCGTTGGTCGTGGCCGTCGTGGCGGTTGGGCTGACGATCTGGATCGCGCCTCGTCTCTTTCGGAGCGGACGCTCAATGTTTTGGTTCGCGTGGCGACGAATTCGTCACGTCACAGGTGACAATCCCTCGGCAGTCACGCCGGAATTGCCTGCGGATTTGGAGATCACGCTGGCACAGTCCCGCGGCGAGGAGTTCGAGCTGTTGTGGGCGGCTCCCTGCGTGACCGGCCGCGTTGAAAGCCTGAAACCGAACACCTTTGGCTGGTTGCTGCTGACTTCTGGGCCGGAGGGAGGACTCGACTTCGCCCGCAACGCCGGTCGCCAACCCCAGATTCACCCTGTTCGACTCGAAAGCCGCAAGGCCATGCACCGGAGGGGATGGGTTTGTGACCGCGTGATCGTTTACGGTGTGGCCGAGGGCGGCAAGGAGGTCTTCCAGTTCGATCGCTCCCGCCGCGAGGCCGCCGCGGAGCTGGCGCGGAAAATCAACGCGCGCTCCGTGGCTTCGAAGCAGCCTGCGGCGGAACAAGCGCCCGTCGCCGCCTGAATCAGGAGAGTTTTTCTGATCAGATCCCGATCTGGGCGGTCAGCGAGTCGGCGATGCGATCGGCGTGGGTGTTGATGACGTCCTCGTCGCGCCCTTCGATCAGCAGTCGAATCTTTGGCTCGGTGCCGGAGTAACGCAGGAGCACGCGTCCCTTTCCTGCGAGTGCTTCTTCCGCCCCGGCAATCAGGCCTGGAATGTCGCGCAGCGAGGTGATCGGCGGCTTTTCCTTCACCTTGAGGTTGCGCTGTGCCTGCGGATACTTGCGCAGGCAGCGTTTCAATTCGCTCAGCGGCTTGCCGGTTTCCACCATGATCTGGAGGATCTGCAGCGCGCTCACGATGCCGTCTCCGGTCGTGGAAAATTCACGGAAAATCATGTGGCCACTCTGTTCGCCGCCGATGGAGTAGTCGCCACGGAGCATTTCCTCGATGACGTGGCGGTCGCCCACGTTTGTGCGAATCACGCGGCCGCCCTGGGCCTCGAG
>DATCRI010000056.1 GCA_036569045.1 Chthoniobacterales bacterium
GACCGCCACGATGTGGCCGCTGCGTCCGTCGTCCTTCCGGCACGCGACGATGAGGCCGACGCCACCGAGGTTCGCGGCGTCCTGCAGCTTCGAGAGCGTCCCGGTCTGCCGCCAGCCGAAACCCGAGCCAAAATCCCGCAGCCAGCGGAAGAGGTCGTTCGCGCGAACCTCGTCGACCGTGCGGCCATATTGCGGCTCGAGCGCTTCGCCGCGGGCGAGCCGGGCCAGCGCCACGCCGTTCCACCACACCCGCGGAAGGTAAACGCCGGCGAGCGTGCAGTAGTCGTGCGCGTAGATGTTGCAGAACGTGCAGCCGCGCGCGGGCCGGTAACGCCGATGCAAGGGATCGTCCACCGCGAGCCAGTCGATGATCGCCGCGAGTTCGCGGCAGCGCTCGCCGGCCGTCGCGCCACGACGCGAGGGCGCTCCCCGCTCGTAGAGCGAGAGCGCATTCGCGGGATCGCATCGCCTCACGGCTCGACCTCCCGACGGCAGATTGGCCGCGATCACGCCCGGAAACGGATCCTCGGTTTCCGGCCGCAACACCGGAATCTGCGCCTCGCTCGTGAGCGGCAGGAGATACACATTCGCCGCGAAGCCCCGGAAATACGCGCCTCCCAGGCTCGCCTCCACCTCGAGAAATGCGTCGCTGCGCTTTCCGCCAAGCTTGTGGACGAGCGTGCCGGCGGGCAGCCGCGCGACGATGTTTCCCGCGGAGATCTCGGGCGCAGACCGCAACCGCAGCGTCGTCGTGATCTTCGGATCGACCTGATAGACATCGCCGCCCAGTGCGGTGACCTCGGTCGGTTGCGGCAGCGGCGCCTGCCCGGGATCGGGAACGACGGCCGGCCCGACCGCGAGCAGGCCGGGCGCGCAATCCGCCACGGTCTGCGCGAGTCGGAAGAACTCGAAGATGTTCTCGCCGTAGTAGCGGCCCTCGGAACAATGCCCCTGCCTGAATCCCGCGCGGAGGTTCGCCCGGCCGCGATTGTAGGCGATGGCCAGATAGATTTTCTCGGTCGACGTGAGGCTCGCCCGGTCGCGCCATCCCTGCCGGGCCATTGCGGCGCGCAGTTCGTGCAGACATTGGTCGAGGCAGGTCTCGAACGTCTCCCAGGCTTTCGTGAGGAAGAACTCGGGCGTGGTCTTGAAGAACTGGAGGTCGTATTGGAAGGGGCCGAAGCCGTGGCAGAACTTCGCCCGGTTCCGCGCAACCTTTGCGTAGACGGGGTCGTATTGCGCGACGAACTCCAGCGCCTCGCGGGCGATCCGAAACATCTCGTCGCCGCGCCGCGCGGACAAAAGATCGGCCTTGTTGCGCGGAAAGGCCGAGCGACCGGGCGCATCGATCGTGTCGCCGACGCAGACTTTGAGCAGGTCGGACTCGCTCAGCCGATGAATGCGCGGCCCCCAGATGTAGCCGGTCTCCTGCATGGCGATCGCGGAGACCAGATCCACGCAGAATGGCGTGCCGGCGACCTTCGGAGCGATGCGCGCCTGGAAGTTCGATTTGAACCAGGCGACGAAATCGCGGCTGCTCACGGGACCTCAGATCACGGCTCGCACCGCGACGCGGGCGAGGATTTCCAGCACCTGGAGGGCAAACCGCTGCCGCACGATCTCGGTAGCGCCAGCCCGGGAGAGCGCGTCGAATTCCGCGAGGTCCTGCTCGCCGCGCAGCAGGCTGGCGAGATCGTCCGCGGAGAGCTGCCCGTCGAGATATTGCGCACGCCATCCCGCGATGCGCGGGCTGATCTCGGCGGTGAGCGTCGCGGCATCCGCCACGCCTGCGGCAGCGTGCGCGGCGTCGAGCGTGCCTGCGGCGGCATCGAGAATCTCCGGGGCGGCGAGTTGCCAGAAATTGGGAACGGGGTCGGGCATGGCGTCACTGCGGCTTGCTTTTTTCGAGCACGAGAATCTTGTCGAGCGCGCGGGCGACCTGATCCTGCTTGCCGGCGATGAGGGCCGGCGAAAGCGTTCCGCGGGCTTCCCACGTCTGCAGATAGCCCGCGAGAAGGTCGCGCTGGGGATCCGCGAGAATCGTCCACATGGCCACGATCTGCTCGTTCCCCGGCCGGGCCCGTTCGTCGGCCAGCCGCTGGTCCAGATCGCGGCGCACGGTTGCGATCTCGATGACATGGTCCGAAGCCGGTTTGCCGGCCTCGGCCATGAGCGCGAGCGCCTGCTTCTTGAAGGCTTCGGTCGCGCTGTAGGAGTCGGGGCGAAACGCGATGCAGCCCGCAACGAGCACGAGCAGCGTCGCGAGCGAGAGGATCCCGAGGAGACGGCGAGAGGCGGTGTTCATGATTTCTTTTTCGCAGCGGGCCGAGATTTGCGAGCCGTGCGGCCCTGCCATGGAATCTCGTGGCTTTTCAAGGCCGGCGGGCCGGCTAGCTTCGGGGTCTGGTCGTAGCCGAGGGCCTCGAGATCGGCGGCGGCTTCGGTCGCGAGTTGCTGGAACGTGAGCCTCCGCCCGGCGTGTCCCTGTCGACGCAGAATCCGCGCGAGCGAGTAGGTGAACGCCCCGTAGGAACTGGCGCCGTGCCGGTATTCGTAGGAGAACTCCCCTTCCCCGCAGGCCTGATAGATCATCGGCAGATACGGGCCCTCGTGCTTCAGCGCCTTGCGGACGGCGTCGTATTCCGCGGAGGGCAGCGTGCGCACGCTCACCGCACGGCCGAGCCGGCGCAGGGCCTTCGACTCGCCCGTGTATTCCGGGCCGAGCGAGGCATTCGGCGACGGGATTTCGCGATTCACCCACATCTCACGATCGATGTCCCACTTCAGCATCCGGTGCCGGATGTCGTCGGGCGGATTGATGCCCCGGACCTTTGCCCCGCCCTGCCGCAGGATGCCGCCGGAGTGGCAGGCATCGATCACGCCGACGAACTTCATGTCGTAGGGGAGCTGGCTGTAGAGGTCGAAGAACTGGTCGTCGGTGAAGGCATTCTCACGCGACCAGTTGAAGTCGTAGGGCACGAGACATTCGTCGAGCCGATCGACCGTGTCGCCCGGGCCGTAGCCGGGAATCTGCGCACCGTGGCCGCTGTAGTAGAGGAAGCGCACGTCGCCGGGCTGCGGATCGGCCAGCAACCACTCGAGCCGCTCGCGGATGCCCTGCGCCGTCGCGCGATCGTTGAGAACCACGCGAATGTCATTCGCCGCGAAGCCGGTTTCCTGCAGCACAGAGCTCATCAGGAACACGTCGTTCACGCAGCCCTCGAGCCGGTCTTCAGGATTCGGGTAATCATTGATCCCGATGAGCAATGCCCGAGGCGGCGCCGGCTTCTTCGTCCCGCCGACCGCCGGAGCGCGCCCGTCCGCCGCGGCGAGCGCCCGTCGCGTAATCGTGACCGGGGTCGCCCGGTTGGCAACGATGTCGCGCCAGACGCGGGCGCGGGTGTTGTCGTGGCGAAGGTAGCCGATGGCATCATGCCCGGTCGGAGTATCGGTCGTGACCTGGAGATAGGCCGTGGACGGAACGCTGAGGCTCACCACAAAGACGCGATCCTGCGGGTTGTAGAGATTATACCAGAACTTCGGGCCGATCTCGGTGATGCGGCCGCCAAACATGCCGCGCACGGTGGGATTCCCGATTTGCGAACCAAAGGTCACGAGCTTGAAATCCAGCGAGCCCGCGGCCTGCGGCGGGTGCACGAGAAGATCGTAGGCGATGAGCGTGCCGAGACTGTGGGCGCAGACGACGTCCGGTTTGAAGTCGGCGATATCCTTCTGCAGGGCAGCCCGACATTTCGCGCGAAGCTTCGCATCCTCGGCCCACTGCGTGACCATCCCCGCATACCACTTCACGCGCTCCGAAATGTCGCCGAATCCCCGGCGCCGGTGAAAGGCGTCGCCGATTCCGTAAATGAACCCATTCATGAGCAGCGAGGCCACGCCAGCCACGCTGCCCTGCGGAGTCAGCGGCGTCTCGGCAAAGTAGCGATCGTATTCCGCAAACTTTGCCGTGACGGCGATCGTATTGTCCCACTCACGGAGGCCGTCCTCGATGGCCCGCTTCCACTCCGGCTGCCATTCAGGATGCTCCTCCTGATGCCCGATGCCATGAACGCACAGAATTTTTACGGTGCTCATAGGGAATATTTCCACGGATAGTCACCCCGTCGGACATTTGGCGTCCAGACTGAAAATGGTGGCATTTCCGTGACGTTCGAAATTTCGAGAGCCCGCGCCTCGCCCGGTGCGCTCGCACAGTTGCCTTGCGCGTCAATTCTGTCACGATCGCAGGATGTCGAAAGCTCTCCCAATCCGTCCGCGCATCGCGGCGAAGGCCAAAAATGCCTTCGCGCTTGTCGTGAGCCGGTATAACGGCGAGTTCACATCGGCACTCGAGCGCGAAGCCCGCGCGGAGCTGCTTGCCATCGACCCCGGCGCTACCATCGAGACCTTTGACGCCCCCGGCTCCTTCGAGGTCCCCCTGATCGTGAAGCTCCTTGCCGAGCGCCGCCAGTATCACGCCATCCTCGCCCTCGGGATCATTCTCAAGGGCGAGACGGCTCATGCGGACCTCATCGCCGCATCCATCACCAATTCACTGCAACAGATCGCGCTCAGTCACAACGTGCCCGTCATTCACGAAGTGCTGCTCGTCAACAACGAGGCCCAGGCCCACGCCCGCTGCCTCGAGCCGGAGTTGAACCGCGGCCGGGAAGCCGCCCGCGCCGCGGCCTCCGCCGTCGAGACCGTGCAGGCGATCATCACCACCTAGCTTTTTACCAATCATGGGAGTTCGTCGAGAAGGCCGCGAAGCGGCCGTCCAGTTTCTTTATCAGCGTGACCTGAATGCCTCCGCCGAGGTGGCCGATCTTCAGGTCTTCTACAAAATGCGCGGCCTCAGCCCCGCCGCCCGCCGCTTCACCGACGTGCTCGTCCCCGGCATTCTCTCCACGCAGGAAGCCATCGACGCCCTCATCAAGGAACACGCCGACAACTACGAACTGCACCGCCTCTCCGCCGTCGACCGCAACATCCTGCGCCTCGCCATTTACGAGATGCTTCATTGCCCCGACGTGCCGCCCGTTGTCTCGATCAACGAGGCCATCGAGATCGCCAAGAAATACAGCACCGACGAGTCCGGCCGGTTCGTGAATGGCGTGCTCGACCGCATCCGCACGAAGCTCCCCCGCCCCGCCCGCACCGCCGCGGCGAAGGCCGACTGACCCGCACCCGTCCTCGCGTGGCCTTCGGTTTCTTCAAATCCCTCGTCGATAAATTTGCGGGCAAGCCCGTCGATTGGGACGACCTCGAGGAAAGCCTCATCCGCGCCGACCTCGGCGTGCCGATGACGCTTCGCATCCTCGAGGCCCTCCGCGCCCGCGGCGACGCCCTTACCGCGCGCACCGTCGTCGAAGTCGCGCGCAACGAGATTCTCGAGGTCCTGCCCCTCGGCTCGCCGCCCATCCGCCCGCTGCCGAATCGGCCGAAGGCCATCATGCTCGTCGGCGTGAACGGCACCGGCAAGACCACCTCCGCCGCGAAGCTCGCGCATGCTCTCAAGCGCGACCGCCACACCGCCCTGCTCGTCGCCGCGGATACCTTTCGCGCGGCCGCCATCGAGCAACTTGGCGTCTGGGGCGAGCGCATCGGCGTCGAGGTCGTCAAAGGCCAATACAACGGCGACTCCGCCGCGTTGTGTTACGACGCCTACGCCACCGCCCACCGGCGCAACGTCGAGTTCCTCATCTGCGATACCGCCGGCCGCCTGCACACCAAGAGCAACCTCATGCAGGAGCTCTCGAAGGTCACCCGCACGCTTGCGAAACACGACCCCGACGCCCCGCACGAGAAGCTCCTCGTCGTCGACGCCACCACCGGCACGAACGCCCTCGTGCAGGCCAAACAGTTCCACGAGGCCGTCGGCCTCACCGGCATCATCGTCACGAAGCTCGACGGCAGCGGCAAGGGCGGCGTGGTCGTCGCCATCCAGAACGAGCTCGGCCTCACACCGCGCTACATCGGCACCGGCGAGACGCTCGAGGACTTCGCCCCCTTCGACCGAGAGACCTTCGTGGAGCGCATGCTGTAATCCGCATCGCCTCCAATTTCCGGGTTTCCTGTTTTCCCGCTTTCCTTGTTAAATCGCCGCATGCCTGAGTTTTTTCAAAAAGGCGGGCCCCTCATGTGGTTGCTGCTCCTGTGCAGCGTCGTCGCCGTTGCGGTCTTCCTCGAGCGCGCATTCTACCTTCATCGCGCCTCCATCCGCGTCGGCGAGCTTCTCCGCGGCCTCTCGAATCTCCTCGCTCTCGGCAACGTTGCCGAAGCCGTGCAGGAATGCTCGTCCACGCCCGGTCCCGCCGCCCGCGTGATGCGCGCCGTCCTCCTCAAGCATGATCTCCCTCGCACCGAACTCCGCGACATCGCGCAGGATGCCGGCCAGCTCGAAGTGCCGAAGCTCGAGCGCAACCTCGGTGTCCTCATCGCGATGATCTATCTCGCACCGCTCATCGGCCTGCTCGGCACCGTCATCGGTCTCATCGATGCCTTCACCGCCATTGGCGCCGAGGGCGGCTACGCGACCGCCACGGAAATCGGCGCCGGCGTTTACCAAAGTCTGCTCACCACCGCCGCCGGCCTCGCGGTCTGCATTCCCACCCTGCTGGCCTATCAGTTCCTTTCCGCCCGCGTGAACACCCTGCTCCACGACATGGAACGCGCCGGCATCGAGGTCATCACGCTCCTCACCGATCTCCGCCGTTCCGGTCCGCCCGCTGCGCCCGCCGCCATCGAGCCGTGAAGCTGCACCGCACGTTCAACCCCGGTTTCGGCGCGCTCCTTTTCGTGCCGTTCGCGGATGTCGCCGCCGTGCTTCTCATTTTCTTCCTGCTCAGCGGCGGCTTTCTCCTGCAACCCGGAGTCGCCGTGAAGGTGCCCGACTCCCCGTTCCTGCTCGCTCCGCAGCGCGATCCCCGCGTCGTCAGCATCACCGGCGATCCCGTGCCCGCGATCTACTTCGACAACCGCCGCATCGAGCCCGCGGAACTCTCCACCCGCCTCGCCAAAGTGGAAGGCGACACCCGCACGCTCATCATCAAGGCCGACCGCCGTGCCCCCGTCGACCTGCTCATCCAGGTCGTGAATGCCGCCGTCACCCACGGCTTTTCGGTCGTCCTCGCCACCGCCGAGGTCCCATGAACCCGCACACGCCCGGCGGGGAACTCCGGCTGCTTTTCGATTGGGCCCACGATAGCGGCCGCCGGCTCGCCCTATGGATCCTTGCCGCTATCGCGCTGCACGCCGCCGCGTTTGCGCTCTTCCGCATCAGCTACCCGGCCCCGCAGCCGGCCCGCATTTCCGACGCCACGCTTTACGTGCTGCTCCCCGGCTCCGCGGAAGCCGCCCGCCTTGCGCCCTTCCTCGCCGCGGCCGACCCCGCTCTTTTCGCCGCCGAGCGCTCCGATAGACTCGGCCGGCCGGATCCGCAAATTCCGGCCTACGAGCCCAGCTACACCGCCGCGAAACCCGAAATCCTCCCCCTGCCCGATCCCAAGACGCGCATCCTCCCGCCACTTCTCCGCGATCACGGCCCCGTTCCCGTCGCCGAAGCCCCGGTCGCCCGCAAGGACACCCCCGCGCCGGCCACTCGCACCCAGACCATTTTTTCCGCCAACCTTGCCTCCCGCGCCCCGCAGGAATGGCCGAAATTCAAATTCGTCGCCCGGCCCGGCGACCAGCTCGCGCCCACCCGCTTCCTTCTCGGTGTCGCTCCCGACGGCCGCGTGCTCCACGTCATTCGCGACACCGACAGTCGCAACTCCAGCCTCGACGATGCCGCCTCGCACCTCCTCATGCAGCTTTGGTTTCAACGCGGCCCCAACGACGACATCGCCTGGGGCACCGCAACTTTCTACTGGGGCCTCGATGTCAAACGCGAGGAGCCGCGCCTGGAGGACGTCCAATGATTCCGCTCACCCTCGGGCAGGTCGTCGTCGTCTACACCGCCGGCCTCGTCACCTTCCTGCTCTTCCTCTCCCTCGGGCGCACCCTTTTTCGCATGCGCCGGGAGGCCCGCTCCCGCCGTCGGCAGATCCAGTGCGCCATCTGCGGCACGATTTACGAAAACTCCACCGAAGTTGCGCTGCCAGAGTGTCCGAATTGCGCGCACCCGAACGAACGCCGTCCGCCTCTCGGCCCGTAACCATCCTGTCCGGCTTCCTGACGACGGCCGTTATTTGCCAGCCTCGGAAATTTGTGGTTGCAAAGGGGGTTTGCCAGCCGATTGACTGAACGTTCCCTTCTTCAGGGGTAATTTGTTAAAGCATGAGTGAGCGCAGAGTCGTAATTACCGGAATTGGAACCGTCACGCCGATCGGCCTGGACACCGCCACCTTTTGGCAAAATCTCACCAATGGCGTGAGCGGGATCAGCCGTTTCAGCGCCTTCGACTCGACCGACTACGACTGCAAGATCGCCGGCGAAATCAAGGATTTCAACGCGGCCGCCTATTTCAAGAATCCCAAATCGGCCAAGCGCACCGACCGCTTTACCCAGTTCGCGATGGCCGGCGCCAAGATGGCCGTCGAGGACTCCGGACTCGATCCCGAGAAGCTCGACCTCACCCGCGTCGGCGTGATGATCGGTTCCGGCATCGGCGGCCTTTACAGCATGGAAGAGGAGGCCAAGCGCCTCCAGGCCCGCGGCCCCTCGCGCGTCTCGCCCTTCACGATTGCCATGATGATCAGCAACATGGCCTCGGGCATTGTCTCGATGGAATACGGCTTTGCCGGTCCAAACATGTGCATCGTCACCGCCTGCGCCACCGCGAACAACTCGCTCGGCGAAGCCTGGCGCATCATCAAATTTGGCGATGCGGATTGCTTCGTCGCCGGCGGCTGCGAAGCCACCATCACCCCGCTCGGCATCGCCGGCTTCGCCTCGATGAAGGCGCTCAGCTGCCGCAACGACGAGCCCGAGAAAGCCTGCCGCCCGTTCGACAAGGACCGCGACGGCTTCATCATGGGGGAAGGCGCCGGCATCATGGTTCTCGAGGAACTCGAACACGCCAAACGCCGCGGCGCTCCGATTTATTGCGAACTCGCCGGCTACGGCGCGACCGCCGATGCCTATCACATGACGGCCCCGCTGCCCGAGGGCGAAGGCGCCGCCCGCGCGATGAAGATCGCGATGAAGCACGCCGGCGTGAACCCGGAAGACATCGATTACATCAACGCCCACGCCACCTCGACCGGCCTCGGCGACATCTGCGAAACCAAGGCCATCAAGCTTGCCCTCGGCGAAGCCGCCAGGACCGTCACCGTGAGCTCCACGAAGTCCATGACCGGTCACCTCCTCGGTGCCGCCGGTGGCGTGGAAATGGCCGCCTGCGCCCTCGCGATCAAGCACGGCATTGTCCCGCCCACGATCAACCTCGACGAGCCCGATCCCGAGTGCGACCTCGACTACACGCCGAATGTCGCCCGCGAAAAGAAGGTCCGCGTCGTCCTCAACAACTCCTTCGGCTTCGGCGGACACAACGCCACGCTCATCGCCAAGGAATACGTCGGGTAAGGTTTCTTTAGACGGAATTAACAGAATTTTGGGAATTGGGAGTTCCCGGGTATGAAACCCCTCTCTCCATTCCGTGAATTCCGTTAATTCTGTCCAAAAATGAACTCCCCCCGCTACGGCTCCATCCCCTACCGCCGCAGCGGCCGCAGCGGCCTGCTGCTGCCCGCTCTCTCGCTCGGCCTCTGGCACAATTTCGGAGCCGCCGCCGACTTCGAAAACGCCCGCGCCATGGTGCGCCGCGCCTTCGATCTCGGCATCACGCACTTCGATCTGGCGAACAACTACGGGCCGCCTCCCGGCTCCGCCGAGGAAACCTTTGGCCGCCTCCTCCGCGAGGACTTCTCGCGCCACCGCGACGAACTCATCGTCTCGACCAAAGCCGGCTACACCATGTGGGAAGGCCCCTACGGCGACTGGGGCTCCCGCAAGTATCTGCTCTCCAGCCTGGACCAGAGCCTTCACCGCCTCGGGCTCGACTACGTCGACATCTTCTACCATCACCGGCCCGATCCCGACACGCCGCTCGAGGAATCCCTCACCGCCCTCGTCGACGCCGTCCGCATGGGCAAGGCCCTCTACGCCGGCGTATCGAATTACGACGCCCCCCGCGCTGCCGCCGCCGCGCAATTCCTCCGCGCCGCCGGCGTTCCTCTGCTGATTCATCAGCCGCGCTACAACATGCTCCAGCGCATTCCGGAAACGGGCGGCCTCCTCGACACTCTCGACGCCGAGGGCGTCGGCTGCATCGCCTTCTGCCCGCTTGCCCAGGGCCTGCTCACCAGCCGCTATCTCACCGGCGAGATTCCCCCCGACTCCCGCGCCGCCGGCAATTCCGTCTTCCTGACCGCCGACAAGGTCACCGCGGAAAATATCGCCATCGCCCGCCGTCTGAATCCCATCGCCGAGGCCCGCGGCCAGACACTCGCCCAGATGGCGCTATCCTGGGTGCTGCGACGGAGCACGGTCACCTCCGCTCTCATCGGCGCCAGCCGGCCGTCTCAGATCGAGGAGAATGTCGCCGCAACCACCCACTGCGAATTCACCGCAGAAGAACTCACCGCCATCGACGCCGCCTGCACGGGCCAGAGCGCCTGATCGCGGCCTGCCCCCGCGCAACCCGGGCATCGCCAGCGCGAGGCCCGCAGAATCGATCACGCCTTCGCCTTGGGCACGCCCTCGCCGTGCTCGTAGATCGCACTCGCGCTGCCGACAACCAAAGGATCGGCCGTCGAGACCAGAGCTTCGTCCTTCCCATCGTAGGGAATCGACGCCAGCAGGAATTTCATCGCGTTGAGGCGAGCGCGCTTCTTGTCATCCGAACGAACGATCGTCCAGGGCGCATCTGCCGTGTCCGTGTAGAACAGCATCGCTTCCTTGGCCTTCGTATATTCGTCCCAGCGGCCCAGCGATTCCACGTCCATCGGGCTGAGCTTCCACTGCTTGAGCGGATCACGAGCCCGGCTGAGAAAGCGCCGGAGCTGCTCCGCCCGGCTCACCGAGAAATAGAATTTGATGAGCTTGATGTTGCTGCGAACGAGCATGCGCTCGAATTCCGGCGCCTGGCGCATGAACTCGAGGTAATCGTGCGGCGTGCAGAAGCCCATCACGTGCTCGACGCCGGCGCGGTTATACCACGAGCGATCGAACAGCACGATTTCGCCGCTCGTCGGCATCTTCTCGACGTAGCGCTGGAAATACCACTGGCCGCGCTCCGTCGTCGAAGGCGTCGCCAGCGCGACAACCCGGGCGCCGCGCGGATTCAGGTTTTCCGTGACGGTCTTGATCGTGCCGCCCTTGCCGGCCGCGTCGCGTCCCTCGAAAAGCACGACGATCTTCTCGCCGGATTCCTTCACCCACGCCTGCATCTTCACGAGCTCGATATGGAGGAGCCGCACTTCCTCCTCGTAGTCCGCGCTCTTGATGACCTTCTCGTAGGGGTAGGTCGAACTGATGATCTGCTTCTTGCTCGTCGCGGAATTCACGCGCGCGACGAGCTCCGGCGGAATGCTTGTCCGCACCTGCTCATCGATCACCGCCACCATCGGGAAGGACGCCCCTTTCGGCATCGAAGCCGGCTTTTTCGCCTTCTTCTTTTTGGCCTTCTTCGGCTTCTCCGCCTTGGGCGGCTTCACCTTCGGCGGCTTCGCAACGGCCTCTGCGCTGATCTCGGGGACGGACTCGACGTCCGCTTCCCCACCGGTGGATTCTTCGACTTGTTTCATCAGATTGCTTCCCCTTCTTGGCGGCCCTAGGTCCAAAAAAGGGAAGCAATTCCCGTTCCGTCGCGTGACGGAATCTTAACTTTCGGGCGTCTCGGCTTCGTCCTCGTTGGCTACCACCGGAGCGATACCCTGCAGACTCTCGCCCTCGCGCATGTCGATCAGCTTCACGCCCTGAGCGTTACGGCCGGTCTCGCGAATCTCGGCGATCCGCGTGCGGACCATCTTGCCCTTGTTCGTGATGAGCATGAGTTCGTCGCCGTCGCGAACGGTCAACGCACCCGCCACGCCGCCGGTGCGTTCGTTGACCTTCATCGTAATGACGCCTTTGCCGCCGCGGGACTGGATGCGGTATTCCTCGAAGCCCGTCCGCTTGCCGAGGCCGTTCTCGCCGGCCACCAGCAGCATCGAATTCGGATCCACGAGCGCAGCCCCGACCACGTAGTCTTTCTTCACGGGACGAATGCCCCAGACGCCGACCGTGTTGCGGCCCTGGTCGCGGAGCTCCTCCTCGTTGAAGCGAATGCTCATGCCGTCGTGCGTGATGAGCACGATCTCGTTGAGCCCGTTGGTGAGCTTGCAGTCGATCAGACGGTCGCCTTCCTCGATCTGGATCGCAATGATGCCGCCCTTCCGGATGTTCTTGAAATCCCGGAGGTTCGACTTTTTCACGATACCGCTGCGGGTCGCGAAAAGGATGTGGAGCAGGTCGGACCAGGTATCTTCCTCCTTCTTTTGCCCCTGAATACGGATCGTCGCCGCGATCTTCTCGTCGGCGCGCAGCTCCAGCAGGTTCGCAATGCTGCGGCCCTTGCTCGCGCGGGTGCCCTCGGGAATCTCGAACACCCGCTCGACGTAGCAACGCCCGTCGTGCGTGAAAAACATGAGGTAGTCGTGCGTCGTCGCCGTGAAGAGGTGCTCGACGAAATCGTTTTCCTCCTCGGTCTGGCCTTCGCGGGCGACCATGCCGATCACGCCCTTGCCGCCCCGGCGCTGCGCGCGATAGGCGGAGACGGCCGTGCGCTTGATGAAGCCGTTGTGCGTGATCGTGATGATGCACCCCTCGTTCGCGATGAGGTCCTCGATGTTGACCTCGCCCTCGTCGGGCACGATCTGCGTGCGGCGGGCGGAGCCGTGCTTGACCTGAATCTCGCGCAGCTCGGCCTTGATGATCGCGAGCACACGGGCCTCTTTCGCGATGATGTCGAGGAGGTCCTTGATCGTGACGAGCAACGCGTCGTATTCGCTCTTGATGCTGTCGCGCTCGAGGCCGGTGAGCTGATAGAGACGGAGGTCGAGGATGTGGCCGACCTGCTTCTCGGTGAATTTGTAATCGCCGCCCGGAGTCAGGCGCGCCTCGCTGCGGATGAGAATGCCGATCTGCTCGACGGCCTTCTGCGTCCAGGACAGCGCCAGCAACTTCGCCTTCGCGTCGTCGCGATCCTTCGAGTCGCGGATGATCTTGATGAAGTCGTCGAGATTTGCGAGCGCGATGAGGTAGCCCTCGAGCTTCTCGGCCTCGACTTCGGCCTGATCGAGGAGGAAGCGCGTGCGACGCAGCACGACCTCGCGGCGATGCTCGATGTAGCTGGTGATCGCGTCCTTGAGCGAAAGCAGCTTCGGCTTGCCGTGGTCGATCGCAAGCATGTTCACGCTGAAGGACGACTCCAGCGCGGTGTGCTTGTAGAGATTGTTGATGATGACCTTGGGATTGCCGTCGCGCTTAAGGTCGATCACGACGCGCGTGTCCTCGGCGCTCTCGTCGCGGACATCGCTGATGCCGGCGATCACCTTCTCGTTCGTGAGATCGGCAATGCGCTTCACGAGATCCGCGCGATTCACGTTGTAGGGAATCTCCGTGATGATGATCTGCTCGCGACCACCCTTCACTTCCTGCACGCCGACGCGGCCGCGGCAGCGCACCTGACCGCGACCGGTCTCGAAGTATTGTTTGATGCCGGCAACGCCCTGCAGCAGACAGCCGGTCGGGAAATCCGGGCCCTTGATGTGCTGCATGAGGCCTTCGATCGTGATCTCGGGATCGTCGATCTGCGCGCAGATGCCGTCGATGCACTCGCTCAGATTGTGCGGCGGGATGTTCGTCGCCATGCCGACGGCGATGCCGGTGCCACCATTGACGAGGAGGTTCGGGAACGCGGCCGGGAACACGGTCGGCTCCTCGCGCGTTTCGTCGTAATTCGGCGCGAAGTCCACGGTCCCCTTGTCCATGTCCACCATGAGGGCGGCGCCGAGCTGACGCAGGCGGGCCTCGGTGTAACGCATGGACGCCGGCGGGTCGCCTTCCAGCGAACCGAAGTTGCCCTGGCCATCGACAAGCATTTCGCCCATCGCCCACGGCTGGGCCATGTGCACGAGCGTCGGGTAGATGGCCTGGTCGCCGTGCGGGTGGTAGTTACCCATCGTTTCGCCGACGATCTTCGCGCACTTGAGATGCTTGCGGTTCGGCATCACGCCGAGTTCGCTCATCGCGAAAAGAATGCGGCGCTGGGAAGGCTTCAGGCCGTCGCGGGCGTCCGGAAGGGCGCGGGAAATGATGACCGACATCGAGTAGTCCAGAAAGGACTTCGACATTTCCTCGGCGACGTTAACTTTTTCGACTTTTTCGTTCTGCGTATACATCGCGAAAGCTTTTCTTTTTTAGACGGAATTAAGGGAATTTGGGGAATTAGAGGACTCTCTGGCGGCGCTTAAATTCGAGGCTTGGGGCGCCAAAATTCAGGAGCAGGCCGGTTTCGATCCCGGTCGCGGTGAGGTAGTTGACGAGCTGGGCCTCCTGGGCCTTGGCGAGAGTGAGGACGGCTTTGATTTCGACAATCAGCGCGCCGCCCACGATGAGATCGGCAACGTAACTTCCGACGATCACGCCGCTGTAAGTCACCGCCAGAGGCTGCTCGCTCTGGAAGGCAAATCCCTGGGTCTCGAGCTCGTAAGCAAGCGCATTCGCGTAAACAGTTTCCAGAAAACCAGGCCCGAGGGCGCGATGCACCTTCATGGCCGCACCGATCACCTCTCCGGCGAGATCGTATTGCTTCCCTTCCAATTCCCGAAATTCCGTTAATTCCGTCAAAGCTTAGACGTCCAGGCGGGCGTTGAGGGCGTTGTCCTCGATGAACTGGCGGCGGGGCTCGACGATGTCCCCCATCAGGATCGTGAACATCCGGTCGGCCTCCATCGCATTGTCCTCGTTGAGATCCACCTTGAGCATCTTGCGCTTCTCGGGGTTCATCGTGGTCTCGTAAAGCTGCTTGGGATTCATTTCACCCAGACCCTTGAACCGCTGGATCGAGAGGCCGCGCTTTCCGATCTCGAGGACGTTGGCAAGGATCTCGGGGATCGCGAACAGCGGCCGCGTGGCCGCCTTTTCGCCCTCACCTTCGATGAGTTCGAAGATCGGCGTGTCGCTGTCGGAGTAATGCTCGATCCTGAGGCCCTTCTTCGCGAGTTCGTCGATCAGCTTCTGCACCGTGGACGATTCGTGCAATTCCACGAGCTTCGCGCGACGGCGGGCGCCTTCGGGCTTCTTCGATTTCGCGGCGGGCGCGGGAACGGATTCCAGCGTGAGCGTCTCCTCCTCGCCGGGCGTTTCCGGCGCCGGATCGTCGAAGATATTCAGGTCGCGATTCTCCTCGTGGAAGGCGCGCACCTCGGCCTCGCCGGGGAAATACGTCGCCCACTCGGTGTTGCCCTCTCGCACCTTGAGGATGTAAGTCGGCAGCAGGCCGGTCTTCGGATCGCGCTCGCTGAGATACGTCTCGAAATCGCCGCCGTGGCGCCGGATGGAATCCGAAAACTTCGCGAGGCGCTCGAGCAGCTCGAGGATTTCCTTGAGCTGAACGGCCGAGAAGACCTTGCCGTCGGCGAGATTCTTCAGCTTCACCTCGTCTGCGCCGAGCGAGATGAGGATCTTGTTCAGCTGCGCGTCGTCGTCGACGTATTCCTCGCGCTTCTTGCGCTTGATCAAATAGAGCGGCGGCTGCGCGATGAAGATCTTGCCCTGCTTCACGAGCTCGGGCATCTGGCGGTAGAAAAATGTGAGCAGCAGCGTGCGAATGTGCGAACCGTCCACGTCGGCATCCGTCATGATGATGATGCGGCCGTAGCGCAGCTTTTCCATGTTGAACGCGCCCTCCTGATCGCCCGAGCCAATGCCGGTGCCGATCGCGGTAATGAGCGTCTGCACCTCGGTGTTCTGCAGCACCTTGTCGAGCCGGGCTTTCTCGACGTTGATGATCTTGCCCTTGATCGGAAGGATCGCCTGGTAACGCCGGTCGCGGCCCTGCTTGGCGGAGCCGCCCGCCGAGTCACCTTCGACCACGTAAAGCTCGGTCAGATTCGGGTCGCGTTCGGAACAATCCGCCAGCTTGCCGGGCAGGCCGCCGCCGGTGAGCGCGCCCTTGCGGACGGTCTCGCGGGCCTTGCGGGCAGCCTCGCGGGCGCGGGCCGCCATCAGGCACTTCTCGATGATCTTCTTGCCGACCTGCGGATTCTGCTCGAAGTGCAGCATCAGGCCCTCGTAGGTGATCGAGCCGACAATGCTCTCCACCTCGGGCGTGATGAGCTTCACCTTCGTCTGCGACTCGAAACGCGGGTCGGGATGCTTCACGCTGATCACCGCCGCGATGCCCTCGAGCAC
This sequence comes from Chthoniobacterales bacterium, assembly GCA_036569045.1. Taxonomy (NCBI): domain Bacteria; kingdom Pseudomonadati; phylum Verrucomicrobiota; class Spartobacteria; order Chthoniobacterales; species Chthoniobacterales bacterium. The sequence goes on from DATCRI010000056.1 coordinate 16,399, forward strand.
GTCGTTGCCGGTGATCGCGGCGTCCTTGTCCTTAATGAGCGAGTTGTTCTTCGCGTATTGGTTGATCGCGCGCGTGAGCGAGCCGCGGAAGCCGGTGGAATGCGTGCCGCCGTCGGGATTCGGCACCGCGTTCGTGTAGCAGAGGAGCTGCTCGTTGTAGGTGTCCGTGTAATGCAGGCCGATCTCGACGATCACGCGCTCACGGGTGCCCTTCACGAGGATCGGCTTGGGATGAACGAGCGTCTTGTTCTCGACGAGGCGCGAGACGAAATCCTCGACGCCCTTCGGATGCTGGATCTGCACCGCCTTCGCATTCTCGACGCGCTCGTCGAGGAACGTGAAGCTGAGCGGCGCATTGATATAGGCGAGGTCGTTCAGGCGCGTGAGCAGGCGGTCCGCCTTGAACTCCGTCGTCTCCTGGAAAATCTCCGGATCGGGCTGGAACGTGATCAGCGTGCCGGTCTGCTTCTTGTTTTTGACCTCCGCAATGACGTGCAACGGCTTCACCGTGACGCCGCGCTCGAACATCATCGCATGAATCTTCGCGTCGCGGGTGACCTCGACCTTGAACCACTCGGAGACCGCGTTGACGCATTTCGCACCCACGCCGTGCGTGCCGCCGGAGTATTCGTAGTTGCCCTGGCCGTATTTCCCGCCGGAGTGCAATCGAGTGAGCACAAGCTCGACGCCGGGAATGCCCTCCTCCTTGTTGATGTCGACCGGAATGCCGCGGCCGTTGTCGCGAATGGAGATCGAGCCGTCGGCGTGAATCGTCACATCGATGTGCGTGCAGTGGCCGGCAAGAAATTCGTCGACGGAGTTGTCGAGCACCTCGGAGACACAGTGATGCAGCGCGCGCTCATCGGTGCCGCCGATATACATGCCCGGCTTTTTCCGGACGGCCTCCAGGCCTTTTAACGAACTCAGATCGTCGGCGTTGTATTCGGCTTTTTTCGAGGCGGTCTCGGATTTTGGGGCGTCGGGATCGGAAGACATTACAAGCTAAAAACGGGGGCCGTGTGGCCGCCGTTGATACTATTCGCCCCGACGCGACAGCGACAAGGGGTTTTTGCCGAACCCGTCCCTCGGAAAACGCAGGATGTTGTGCCCGAGAATTTCCCGACACAACATCTTGCGAACCCCTCGATTCCAAAAACGAAACCCGGAGCGTTCTGAACGCTCCGGGTTTCGCGGCTTTTCGGAGTGCTAATCCGAGAGATCGACGACGCGAACCGTCCTGCTGGCAGAACGGCGCCCGGTGGCATCGACGGCCCGGATCTTCACCCGGAAGTCTCCGTCGATCGGCTTCAGCACGATCTTCCACTTCTCGGTGCCCCTGGCCTTGCGGAACGAGCGCGTCTTGAACGGCGCCCCGGAGCCACCAAGCTTGTATTCCACCTTCGCAATCCGGTTCGACGCTCCGAACGCAACCGCCGTCCCTTTCACGACCAGCCGACTGGCGCTCGTCTTCTTCGCCCGTTTTCCGAGCACTTTCAGGAGCGGCGCCTGCGAACTCACCGCACCGCTTCCCGGCGCGACGGCGAGGTCAAAGCGATCGATCTTCACGTTGTCGAACGACACCGTCTGCCCGACCCCGAGCGTGGCGCCCGAGGAGAGCCTGATGCCGATGGCCCCGGTTGGCGGAGTCGTGCCCGTGCTGAAGATCAGCTTCACGGTCTGGAAGCTGCCGCCGCCCGCGGGATTCGCGATGCCAAGGAGACTTTGCGTGAGCGTATCGGTGAGCGTCGAGAGCAGCCCCGGGTCGGACAAGGCGTATTGGAGGATGTCCGCCACATTGCCAACGAGGCCATCCGCGCCAATGAGCGTCGTCAGCAGATTGTCGACGAGCGTCGTGTCGCCCGGCGTCCCCGCCAGCACGCCCGCAAGATTTGCGAGCGCCTCCACCGCGCTGTCATCTCCGCCGATCGAGGCGAGCACGGCCTGGAGATTCGTCACGATGGGACTCGCCTGCGCGACGCCAAGCAGCTGGGAGATTTCCAGGCTCGTGATCGTGTTCGGATCGATCGTGCCGTTGAGCACCCCGTTCAGCAGATCCTGCAGCGCGGAAAGCGTGCTGCCATTGGCTCCGACAAGGGAATCGACCAACTGCTGGGTCGCATTCAGCGCCGCCGGATCGCCATCGATCAGCGCGAGCAGCTTCTGCAGCGTATCCTGCAACTCGAGCTTGCCGACGAGAGCGGTGAGCTGCGTGGTCAGCGACGGCACCACTGTCAGGAGATTGATGCCGAGCGCATTGATGATCTGGCTTTGCGTCAGCTCCTTCACCACCGCGTCGTTGCCATCCAGCGCCGCGACGCCGATCTCGGTGGACGCGCCCGCCAGCGAGGCGAACTTCACGTCCACGGAAATCACGTAGAGGCTTTGCGGCTGATAGGCAGCCTGCGCGCTCGTGCTCAGGCTGCCGGTTCCCGTTCCCGTGATCGAGACCTGCCCCACGATGTTCCCTCCGTCATTGGGAGTATTTGCGACGGCCGTCCCCGTCGTCTGCGGCATCCAGTTGGCCGCGGTTCCATTTTCGAACGTCCCGGCGGGGAAACTCACGCTCTCCGCCATTAATGCACCTGCGGTCAGGAGACCGCCCAACACCGAGACCAACGCGAGGGATTTCATAGGATTTATTACTTCATGTTTCGTATATATTCCTACCAGAGGATGCTCGGAAGTTGCAAAAAAATAAAATGCGTAGCGACATCCCGCTCTGGCTCGCCCGACGTTCACTCATCAGCGCGGGACGGTATCTGACGGGGGCTGGACTTACGGGCAGCAACGATTGTCATCGCGGAACTCACCCTCCGTATAATGCGTTCTTCCTATTGCAGTTTTTTCGCAACCAAGCGAAAGCGAACGGGCCGCAGACCCGACGCTGATCAGAAAGGGCATCCGGCCGCCACCTTTCAATTCTCCCTATGTCTAAAGACCCCCAAACGGAATCGGACGAAAAATTTCGCGCGGCGAAGATCAGCATCAGCATGCCGGAATCAATGGTCGACTTCATCGACCAGCAATGCGCGGCCTTCCGAGTGGGGCGCAGCACCTATCTTCAGATGTTGCTCGAGGCGGAACAGGAAACGCCTCGCCGGGAATTTGTGAAGCGCGCGCAGGACTAACGGTCCGCGCCTCGGTCTTGTCGCCCGGTCGGGCGATGGGCATTGTCCCCGCATGATTTTTCGGGCGGCATGGTTTCTTCTTCTCGCCGGGTTGTTCCTGGCGGCATCCACGGCGCGCCGGGCGGATGTCTTTGTCGACGGACAGGTCTACTTCGTCGACGCCGATTGCTACTCGCGCATGTCGCGGGTCGAGCAGGTTCTCGCGCATCCGTTTCACTCGATTCGGCATCACGACTTCGAGAACTTTCCAACCGGCATCGCCACGCACACCACGGCCCCGCTGGATTGGCTGATCGCCGCGCTGGCCCTCATTTTGCGACCCTTCAGCCCGCAGGCGCTCGATCTCGCAGGCGCCTGGATCTCTCCGCTCCTGGGCCTCGCCACGCTCGCGGGGCTGTGGGTCTGGAGCGAACGTGCAAGACTCCCCTATCGCCACGCGCTGCTGGCACTGCTCGCCGTCTCACCTGTCATCATCCAGGCCTTTCGCCTCGGTCGTCCCGATCATCAATCGCTGCTCCTTTTTCTGCTGGCCGCCGGCCTCGCCGCGGAATGGAACCTCTGGCGAAACCCCACCCGTCGCGCCGCGCTCGTCTGGGGATTCGCCTGGGGCCTGGCGCTGTGGACGAGCCTCTACGAACCGCTCGTCATCTTTCTCCTGCTCGCGATTCTTCGCCTCGCCCTGTTGCGACGCGCCAGCTTCACCGGAGCGTGGAGGATCGCCGGCGGGACCGCTGCACTCCTCTTCGTGGCCGGCGTTCTTTTCGACGGCTGGCGCGTGAGCGCCCCCGATCCCACCGTCGCGAAATATTTCGGTGCATGGTCGCACAGCATTGCGGAACTCGCGTCGTTACCGCCGCTGTCGCCACAGTTTCCGGGCTGGATCGGCTGGCTCGCCCCGGCGCTTCCCTTCCTCCTCGCATGGCGCTTCGTCAGGAATCGCGATTCCCGCGTCCTCGCGATACTCGCCCTTCTGCTGGCGACCTACGGCCTCACCTGCTGGCAGATCCGCTGGGGCTGCTTCCTCGTTCTTATCGCCGCGATGGCTCTGCCGTGGGGGCTCGCCGCGCTGCCCTCGCGCGCCCTCGGATGGACGCTGTTCGTCCTCAGCCTGCTGCCCATCGCCCGTCAATGGGACACGATGCTCTATCCGGACGAGGCGCAGCTCGCCGCGCGGGTGGAACAGCGCGCGGATTACGCGCAGCTCCGCGAGGTTGCGATGGCCTTCGTCTCCGGCGAACGCACGGGCATCCTTGCCCCGTGGTGGCTTTCCCCGCCGCTCGCGTATTGGTCCGGTCAACCCTGCGTCGCCGGCAGCTCGCACGAAAGCCTCGGCGGCATCGTGGATACCGCGCAATTTTATCTCGCCGACAACGACGCCACGGCGCGCGAGATTCTGCAGCGACGGAACGTCACCTACGTCGTCGCCTACGAGCCCTCGCGGGTGATCTCGACCTCCGCCGCCGTCCTGGGAGAGGCCGCTCCGCGCGGCAGGCTTGCGGAATTGCTTTATCGGGATTCCGGGCCGAATCTTCCGTGGCTGGAGCGCGTCTTCGCGACGCCCTGGTATAAGATCTATGAGGTGAAGCGCGATGGACTATGAC
>DATCRI010000057.1 GCA_036569045.1 Chthoniobacterales bacterium
GCCGACGACACCACGAGCAACATCGTCTCGAAGTCGATCAGCATCGGCAGCGGCCAGGCCACTTACCGCGGCCTCGTCGACATCCCGCCGCACCGCAAGGGCTGCAAGAACAACACCGAGTGCGACGCGCTCCTCATCAACACGCACAGCCGCACGGACACGTATCCCGCGATCGTCGCCCGCGGCAACGCGAACGCCACCCAGCACGAGGCCAGCGTCAGCAAGGTCAGCGCCGAGCAGATTTTCTACATGCAGCAGCGCGGCCTGACCGAGGGCCAGGCGATGAGCCTTGCCGTCAACGGCTTCGTGAACGACCTCGTCCGCGAGTTCCCCATGGAATACTCCGTCGAGCTCAAGCGCCTCATCGACCTTGAGATGGAAGGCAGCGTCGGCTGATTCCCGCCTCGTTCTTCACATGATTTCCGCACCCGAAATGCCCGAAAGCACCGTCGCGCCCCCGAGCGCCTTCCCCGCCTGGTTCCAGGCCGAACAAGCCGCCGCCCTGGCGGAATACGAGTCCACCCCCGCGCCGACCCGCCGCGACGAAGCCTGGCGTTTCGCCAACCTCAAGGCGCTCGACCTCTCCGCGTTTGTCCCGGCCCCGCCCGTCGCGAGCGAAGGCAAGCTCATCACCGCCTCCACGGGTCTCGGCGGCTTGGATTCGAACCCCGGCGGGGGTTGCGCCGCCCGCCTGATCTTCGGCAACGACACGCTCGTTCACCGCGAGGCCGCCAGCCTTCCGGAAGGCGTGATCGTCAAGCCGCTCGCCGAGGCCGCAACGGAAAACGAAGCGCTCTTCCGCGAGTATTTCATGGCGCTGCCCGTCGAGCTCGGCTCGCACAAATACGCCCAGCTCCACAAGGCCCGCCTCGCGGGCGGCGTGCTCGTCTACGTGCCGAAAAACGTCGAGGTCGCCCTGCCGATCGAAATTTTCCACTGGGTCGAGGGAGAGAACAGCTCCGTCTTCCCGCACACGCTCATCGTCCTCGGCGACAACGCGAAGGCCACCGTCGTCGACCACTTCAAATCCGCCGACGGCGCCCGCGCCTTCGCCTGCGGCATCAACGACTTCCACCTCGCCCGCGGCGCGCAGCTCACCTACGTCGCCGTGCAGGATTGGAGCCGCGATACCCTCGCATTCCACCTCAACTCCACCCTCGTCGGCCGTGACGCGAGCGCCACGGCGCTGCTCGAGAACTTCGGCGGCGCCTACGTCCGCGGCGAATCCTTCAGCAGGCTCGCCGGAGAGGGCTCCCGCAGCATCATGCTTTCGATGAATCCGCTGGACGGCACCCGTTTCATCGACCAGCGCACGCTCCAGGACCACGTCGCGCCGAACACCTTCAGCGACCTCCTCTATCGCAACGCTCTCGACGATAAGTCACAGGCCATCTTCGCCGGTCTCATCCGCCCCGGCGTCGGCGCGGCCCGCACCGACGGCTACCAGAAGATGGAAAACCTCATGCTCAGCGAGGACGCCATCGCCCACGGCATGCCCGGTTTGGAAATTCTCACCGACGACGTTCGCTGCACCCACGGCGCGACCAGCGGCGGCGTGAGCCCCGACGAACTCTTCTACATGCAGGCCCGCGGCATCTCCGAAAACCAGGGCCGGCGACTCATCGTGGCCGGCTTCTTCAATTCGCTCCTCGAGCGCATCGAGGACGAAGCCCTTCGCGCGAAACTCGCCGCCGCGCTCGCCCAGCGATTCGGGATTTCCTGAATCGCTCGCTCAATCTGGCAATCATGACGGCCGCGGATTTTCCGCGGCCGTTTCTTTTTTGGGATTCCGCCCTTGGAGGGTGACGACACAGTTTCGTTCCAAATCATCGGCAAAATGGTTGTTCGTGCCGTGATGACCACCTGATTTCAGACCTCGATTTCGTGGAAAAGCGGAGCTTTCTCTCTGTCATGGGTTTCTCTCTCAAGGAATATGCAAAAAGGGATTGCCTTATCGCTCATTTATTGCAAATGTGATTTCGGTTCAAAAATCCCCGATGAAAACTTATTTCCTCCCCGCTTTTCTCGTAGGTGTTGTCCTCTGTCTTGCCGCCGCTCCGGCCGGCGTGGCCGCAAAAGTCACACCCTCCGAATTCAAGGGGCAGCTCAATGTCGCGCTGGGAAATAAAAAGGGCTCTGCGGCCTACAACAAAGGGGCGAAGTTTTTCCAGAAAACCCTCCGCGATAAGCGGAACAAAAAATACGCGTCGAAATACGCCAACTTTTTGACCAAGGCCATGCGCGGCGGACGCGTCAAAATCGCCCTGCTGGGCCGCGCGACGAACACCTTCACGAAGGGCCTGCTCGCCGGCTATTTCTCTGGGAAGTCGTTCGACCTCTACGACAAGGAATACAACAAGGCCTTCACGAAGCTCGTGAAACCGCTCCCGCTTTCCCAGAAGACGGTCGCCACATCCCAGGCTCTCTATAACACGATCAAAACCTACTCGGCCCGCAAAGGTGTCGGTCAGGACGAAGTGTTCGCGTATTACATGACGGTTGATACGAAGAATCGCCTTCCCGAGCCGGTTTCGTAAGTTTTCGCACAATCAAGCCAACGCAACGAATCTGTGTGAATCACAAATTCGTTGCGTTGGCGTGCGATTAATTACTGGACAACTCTGCGCGCCAAATCTAGTTCATGGACGTTACTTACAAACACTCGCAATGAACTCGAATTTGCTCAAAGCCGTTGCGGCGATCGCTCTTGCAGTGGTTGCCACCTCCCCCCTGGCCCGGGCTGCGGAAGTTTCCGTCGCCGACTTTAAAACCGAGGTCCAGGCAAAGATTGGAACCAAGACCGGACTCAAGGCTGCGAACGCGGCAGCGAGCTACTATGGCAAGGTTCTCAAGGACAAAGACAACAAGAAAAACGCGGACAAATACGCGAAGGCCCTTATCAAGGCTTTGAAGAAGCCATCGCTCAAGGGCGTCGGTGCTGGTGACAGCGTAAATGCCTGCGTCAAGCAGCTGATCAAGGGGTATTTCAAGGGTCTCAAGCTGGATATCAACGACAAGACCTACAACAAGGCTCTGACGACCATTCTGAAGGGTTTGCCTTCGACGGCCAAGACTGCGGTCACTTCTCAGGCGATCTATAACTCGATCAAGGCCGGCTTCTCGAAGTCGTATAACACGGATCAGATTTACTCTTACTACACCGCTGACGTTCAGAAGAACGTGGGTAACATTCCTCCTCCGAATTCTTAAAACGAAGGATCAACTCTCTTCAAAGCGCCGATCGAAAGATCGGCGCTTTTTTTGTCTGGAATTTCCATTGCTTGCGGCAACGTGCGCACGCAGGGTGATTTCTACTCGCTTCCTTCGACGTGTCGGAGCTGCTCCCAGAGTGCTCTTTGCTTGTCGGAGACCCGGGTCGGTAATTTCACCGAAATCACGACGAAGAGGTCGCCGGAGGAGGCGTCACTCTTGGGAAGTCCTTTGCCGCCCAAACGAAGCTTCTGTCCGTCCTGAGAGCCCGCGGGAATTTTGAGTTTTCCCCGGCCGCTGAGGGTTTGGATCTCGGCCTCTCCTCCCAGCACGCATTTCCATGCGGGAACCGGGATCTCCCGGTAAAGGTCGCTGCCTTCCACGTCGTAATCCGGGTGCTTCTGGAGCTTGATGCGCAGAAAGAGATCGCCTGCGCTTCCGCCGGCTGCGCCGGCGCTGCCCTGCCCGGCGAGGCGGATGCGCTGCCCTTCCCGCACGCCTTTCGGAATCTTGACGGTGTAGGTTTGCGTTTCCGGAGAATCGCCCCGGCGAAACGAAATCTGCCGGGTTGAGCCATGAAACGCTTCCTCGAGCGTGACGAGGATGTCAGCCTCGATGTCGCCGCCGCGCTGCGGGCCGGGATCGAACCCGCCGGAGCGAAAGCCGCCCCCGCGGCGGGCGCCGAACATCTGCTCGAAAAAGTCGCTGAAGCCCGTGCCGCCGAACTCGAAATCGACGCCCTCATCGGTGCGGAAGCCGCCGCGACCGGCGCCGCCGGGAAATCCGCCCGCTTGCGACCATCCACCGCGCGGCATGCTGGCGCCGTGTTCCCAGTTCGCGCCGAATTCGTCGTATTTTCGGCGCTTTTCGGGATCGCCGAGCACTTCGTAGGCCTCGTTGACCTCCTTGAACTTTTCCTCGGCGGTCTTCTTGTCGGCGGCGGTGTCGGGATGAAATTTGCGCGCGAGTTTGCGGAAAGCGCTCTTGATTTCATCCTGGCTGGCGGTCTTCGCCACGCCGAGGGTCTGGTAATAATCGCGATACTGAACGGCCATGCGGTGAGAAATAGCAGGTTATGGCACCACGGATAACACGGATGAAGCGGATGGCAAAAGCGCGCTTGAGCCGCTTCGTGAGATTACGATTGCGCCTCCGCGCCTTTTTATCCGTGCGATCCGTGCGATCCGTGGTTGAATTTTCGTTCCGTTAATCCGTCCCATGCTCGACATCCGTCTCATTCGCGAACAACCCGACGAAGTCAAAACGCGCCTCGCCAGCCGCGGGGCGGATTTGTCTGCCGACATCGACGCCGTTCTCGCATGCGACCGCGATCGCCGCGCGAGCGAAACCGAGCTCCAGCAGCTGCTCGCGGATCGCAAGCGGCTGAGCAAGGAGATCGGCATGCTGCGGTCGCGCGGAGAGGATTCCTCGGCGATCGAGGCCGAGGTGAAGAGCTTCGGGGACCGGATGGATGCGTTGAATCGCGTCGCCACGGAGCTGGACGAGAAACAGCGCGGCATCCTGCTGGGCATTCCCAATCTCCCCGCTGCGGATGTGCCGGCGGGCGCCAACGCTGACGCGAATCCCGTGGTGCGCGAGTGGGGGCGGAAACCCGCGCTGGAGCGCACCGAGGATCACGTCGCCATCGGCGCGCGGCTTGGCCTCTTCGATTTCGAACTCGCGACGAAGATCAGCGGCAGCGGCTTCGTTTGCTACACCGGCGCGGGGGCACGGCTCGAGCGCGCGCTCATCAATTTTCTGCTCGATCTTCACACTGGCGAACACGGTTACCGCGAGGTGATTCCGCCGCTTCTCGTGCGGCCGGAGATGCTCGTCGGCACCTCGCAGCTGCCGAAATTTGCCGACCAGCTTTATCACAGCGGCGAGGACGATGTTTATCTCGTGCCGACCGCGGAAGTGCCGGTGACGAACCTGGAAAATGGGGAACTCAAGGCGCTCGCCGACCTGCCGATCCGGTATGCGGCCTACACGCCCTGTTTCCGCCGGGAGGCCGGCGCGGCGGGACTCGGCACGCGCGGGCTCATTCGCCTGCACCAGTTCGACAAGGTCGAGCTCGTGAAAATCACGACGCCGGAGAATTCCGCGGCGGAGCTGGAAGCGCTCACGGCCGACGCGGAGAAGGTGCTCCAGCTTCTCGGGCTGCACTATCGCGTGATCGAGCTGTGCACCGGCGACCTCGGCTTTGGCTCGCAGAAGACCTACGACATCGAAGTCTGGTCGCCCGGGCAGCAGGGCTACCTCGAGGTTTCGAGTTGCTCGAATTTCGGCGATTACCAGGCGCGGCGCATGAACGTGCGCTTCAAGGATGCCGATGGGAAGAACCGCTTCTGCCACACGCTCAACGGCTCCGGCACCGCTCTCGCGCGGCTTTACGTCGCGCTCATCGAGAGCGGCCTGCAACCAGACGGCTCGATCCTTTTGCCCGAGCCACTCCATCGCTATTTTGGAAGCGATCGCATCGGGTGATCCGTTCCTCGCGGATCTGAAGGCGGCGCTTTCCGGCCCAAAGCGCGCGCTCGTCGCCGTCTCGGGCGGCCGCGATTCCGTCGCCCTGTTGCATGGTCTGCACGCGCTCGGTTGGAAGAAGCTGACCGTGGTGCATCTCGACCACCAGTTGCGTGGCCGGGTCTCGCGGGCGGATGCGAAGTTCGTCGAGCGGCTGGCTGCGAAGCTGGGACTTCGCTGCGTGTCTGGTCGGGCCGATGTGCGCGGCTATGCGGCCGAACGCGGGATTTCGATCGAGACGGCGGCGCGCGAGCTGCGGCACGTGCTGCTGGCCGGCGTGGCGCGGGGTGAACGGTGCCGCGACGTGTTTCTCGCCCACCACGCGGAAGATCAGGTCGAGACGTGCCTGTTCAATTTCCTGCGCGGCAGCGGCGCCGCCGGGCTGGCCGGAATGCGAGTCGAGACGACGCTCGAGCTCGGCTCCGTGAGGTTGCATGTGCGTCGACCGATGCTGAAAATTCGCCGGGCGGCGATCGACGCGTTTCTCTCCTCCCGCCGGATTCGCTGGCGTGAGGACGCGAGCAACCGAAGCCCGGAGCATACGCGGAACCGTCTGCGCATCCGCATCCTGCCCGCGCTGGCGGAGGAATTTGGGCCGTCGTTTTCCGACGCGATCCTGCGGGCGGCAGAGATCCTGGCGGTCGAGGAAGACTGGATGCGCGGGGAGGTGGAACGCGTCGATGTTTCGGGCGACCTGACCGTGCGCGACCTTGCTGCCGCGCCGCTCGCGCTGCGCCGCCGCGTAGTTCGGGCGTGGCTGGACGCCGCGGGCGTAGCGGATGTGGGATTCGCCGAAACGGAGCGGGTGCTCACGTTGCTCGATCCCGCCGGGCCGGCAAAAATCAATCTCCCCGGCGGACGCCACGCCCGCCGGCGACAGGGGGAAATCTTTCTGGAGCCGAGATGAAGTTTCGCGGGGCCTTGCGGCGAGCAGCGGAAGCGGCGCGCGAGAATTTTCTGCCCGGGCTCGTGCTGTGGGCGCTGATGCTCGTTTTTCTGGCGCTCTATTTCTGGAACGACGGCACGCGGGAGTTCCTCGGGCACGTGGCGGAGTTCAAGCAGCGCTCGGGCTATGTCTTCGCCTTTGTTTCATATGTCATCGTGGCGGCGCTGCTGCCAGAGCTGATGCGGATTGTCTTCTTCCAGCGCGGCCGGCCGATGGCGCGGAATCTGGCAAATTTCCTGACAGCGGCGCCGATGTGGGGATTGCTCGGGATGTCCGTCGATCTCCTGTATCGGCTGCAGGTCGTCTGGTTCGGTGCGGGCAGCGATCTCGGCACCATCCTCTGCAAGATGGCGGTCGATCAGTTCCTTTATTCGCCGTTTTTCAGCGCGCCGGTGATCGTGGGCTGGCTCTTCTGGCGCGATGCGGGATTCCGGGGCGATGCCTTCCGGCGGATGTTCACGGGGGATTTCGTTTTCGATCGAATTTTTCCGATCGTGGTGGCGGGTTGGTGTGTGTGGATTCCGGGCGTGAGTCTCGTTTACTTCATGCCGTCGGCGCTGCAGTTGCCGACCGCCGTCACCATTCAGATCTTTTGGGTGCTCATCATCACCACGCTTGCCGAGCGGAAGGGTGCGCCTCCCCCGGCCGACTTGCCGCCGGCATTCACCTGACCCGGCCGTGTCGTCACGGTCGCTCCGAGGCGGCTCCCGTCACTCGGGCGTGTTGTTGAACATTGCGAGCGTCTTTTCCCGCGCCTCGGCGTGGTCGACCATCGGCAGCGGATAGCCCTTTGCCAGGGCGCGACCATCGGTCGGTGGGCGCGAGAGCCTCTCCGGCGGCACGTCGCGCAGCTCGGGCAGCCATTCTTTGATGTAGCGGCCCTCTGCGTCGAAGCGGGCGGACTGCGTCCAGGGATTCTGGATGCGAAAGTAGGGTGCCGCATCGGCGCCGGTGCCTGCGCTCCATTGCCAGCCGCCGTTGTTGCTGGCGATCTCGCCGTCGGTGAGCTGCTGCATGAAGTATTGCTCGCCGAGCCGCCAGTGGAGCTGGAGGTCCTTCGTGAGAAACATCGCGACGATCATGCGGACGCGGTTTGGCATGAATCCGGTCTGCGCGAGCTGGCGCATGGCGGCGTCGACGATCGGGAAGCCGGTTTCCCCGTCCCGCCAGCGGGCGAAGTGTCGTTCGTCGCCGGTCCAGCGCATGCGGCGGAACTTCGGGCTGAAATCCTGCTCGAGCACCTCGGGCCAGTGCCAGAGGATCTGCACGTAGAACTCGCGCCAGATGAGCTCGTTGACGAAGGTGTGCACGCTTTTGCGAGCGGCTGCGGGGAGCTCGGCGGCCCGGGCTTCGCAACGTGCGAAGACTTCGCGGATGGAGAGCAGGCCGTAGCGCAGGTCCTGGGAGAGCCGCGAGGAGGTCTGGCCGGCGGGGAGGTCACGGTCCTGTGCGTAGCGGGTAATCGGGCCGGCGAGAAAACGCGTGAGGCGTTCGCGGGCGGCCCGCTCGCCGGGTTCGATGATGGTTCCCGAGGATTCGAGGCTCCAGTCCTCCAGTTTCGGCGGCTCGCCGGATGTCGGATGTGCCGGTGTCGTGAGTTTGCGCAGTCGGCCGGAGGCGGCGGGTTTTGGCAGCTTGAGCCACGCCTTGGAATACGGTGTGAAGACGCGAAACGGTTCGCCCTTGCCCGTGAGCACCTCGTCGCCCTCGTGAATGCAGATGTCCTGAAAGCCGCGCGTCTCGAGGCCGGCGCTGGCGAGGCGTTCCTCGGTGGCGCGACCGAAGGGATCGGGATCGCGGTTGAAGTAGATCGCCTCTGCTTTCACCTCGTGCGCGAGCTTCGTCAGCTCTTCCACGGCGTCGCCCCGGCGAACGATCAGCCGGCTCCCGATGGCGCGAAGGTTGCCATCCAGCGCGGCGAGCGAACCGCAGAGAAACTCCTGCCGGTGCGGGCCGGTCCAGCGGTGCGAGCCTTTCCAAGGGCTCTGAATGTAAACCGGGAGCACGCTTTCGGCGTCGCGAGCGGCGGCGGCGAGGGCGGTGTTGTCCGTGACGCGCAGGTCGCGGCGGAACCAGTGGATGACGAGTTTCAAATTTTGGATTTGGGTGTTTGCGTTCGGGATTGATACGAATGGGGCTTCGTTTTGGACACTCCCGAGACCCTCTTCCTCATTGCCGGCAGCGGCCGCTACCCGGAACTCGTCGTTCGCGCGGCGCGCAAGGCTGGCGTGGCCCGCATCGCCGTGGCGGCCTTCGAGAACGAAACCAGCCCGGAGACGACGGCCCTTGCGGACGATGTCGCGTGGATGCGTGTGGGGCAGCTCGGCAGAATGCTCGATGCCGCGAAGAAATCCGGCGCCGCGCATGCGATGATGGCGGGACAGATCGCGCCGAAGAATCTTTTCGACCTGCGCCCCGACGTGAAGGCGCTGATGCTCCTCGCGACGATCAAGGAGCGCAATGCCGAGACGCTGTTCGGCGCCATTGCCGACGCGCTCGCGAAGATCGGCATCGAGCTGCTGCCGGCGACGACGTTTCTCGAGGACCAGCTTGCGTCCGACGGCCACATTGCCGGGCCGAAGCTCAAGGCGCGCGAGATCGAGGACGCAGCGTTCGGCCTGCGGATCGCGAAGGAGACAAGCCGGCTCGACATTGGGCAGACGGTCGTCGTGAAGAACGGCACCGTGCTCGCCGTCGAGGCCTTCGAGGGCACGAATGAGGCCATCGAGCGAGGCGGCCGGCTTGGCCGCGGCGGCGGGCTGGTCGTGAAGGTATCCAAGCCGGGGCAGGACATGCGTTTCGACGTGCCGGTGGTTGGCGACCAGACGCTGGAGCGCGCAGCTTCCGCCGGGCTGCGCGGCATCGTCGTCGAGAAGGACCGCGTGCTGTTGCTCGATCGCGAGCGCCTTTGCCGGCTTGCCGATGAGAAGCGGCTCACCATTTACGGAGTGTAATTTATGAGGATCGTCAAAGCGGGGGTCGTCGGCACGGGCAGCATGGGCATGAACCATGTGCGGGTGTATTCGGAACTGGAGGGCTGCGAACTCGCGGCCGTCTACGATGCGAATACCGCCGCCGCCGAGGCCGCCGGGAAAAAATTTCGCGTGCCCGTGGCGCGCACGCTCGAGGAGTTTGCCGACCTCGTGGACGCCGCGACGGTTTGCACGCCGACGGTCACGCATTACGAGATCGGCAAGCTGCTGCTCGAGCGCGGCAGGCACCTCCTCGTCGAGAAGCCAATCGCCGACAAGCCCGAGCACGCGCGCGCGCTTTCGGAGCTCGCGAAGGAGCGCGGCTGCGTGCTGCAGGTCGGCCACATCGAGCGCTTCAATCCCGCGCTCCAGGCGCTCGAGGCAAAGCTCAGGAATCCGCGCTTTCTCGAGGTCACGCGGCTCTCGCCGTATCCGAATCGCAGCATGGATGTCGGGGTCGTGCTCGACGTGATGATCCACGACATCGAGATCATCCTGCACCTCGTGCGCTCGCCGATCGTGAGCATGGACCCCGTGGGCGTTTCGGTGCTGAGCAAGGGAGAGGACATCGCGAACGTGCGCTTTCGATTCGAGAACGGCTGCGTGGCGAACGTCACGGCCAGTCGCATCAGCATGGACAAGCTCCGCAAGATTCGGGTGTTTCAGGAGGACGCGTATCTTTCGCTCGATTACCAGAAACAGGACGGCGTGATGTATCGCGTCGTGGACGGGAAGATCGTTCGCGAGGGCGTCGAGGTCGTCAAAGGTGAGCCGCTGCGCAACGAACTGGAATCCTTCCTCGCCTGTGCGCGAGACGGCCTGCAGCCGAAGGTCTCCGGCCAGGCCGCGGCCGACGCGCTCGACATCGCGCTCGAGATCACGCGGCAGATCGAGGCGGCGGACCCCCGCAAGGGGATCGAGCGGCCCGACGTGAAGCTGCCGGGGCTGCTGAACCTGCTGCGCCCGCAGTGAAGAAGCGCGTCTGGATTGTTGCCGGCGAGGCGAGTGGCGACGCCCGCTCGGCCGAGGTCATGCGCGCCGTGCAGGCGCTCGATGCGGAGGTGGAGTTCGTCGGCGCGGGCGGTCCGAAGATGCAGGCACTAGCAGCGGAGCCGTTCGACGAGTGGATTGCCGAGGCCGGCGTGCTGGGCCTGTGGGATGTGCTGAAGAACTACGGCTACTTCAAGGGCAAGTTCGACCGCATGCTGGCGGACATTGCGCGGATCAAGCCCGACGCCGTGCTGCTCGTCGATTATCCCGGCTTCAATCTGCGACTTGCGAAGGCGCTGCGGGCGCGACAGCCCGGCTTGAAGATTCTTTTCTACGTGAGCCCGCAGGTCTGGGCCTGGAACCGCGGCCGCATTCCGAAGATGGCTAAGTGGCTCGACCTGATGCTGTGCATCTTTCCGTTTGAGAAGCCGCTCTACGAACAATCCGGCCTGCGCACGGAATTCGTCGGCCATCCCATCGTCGAGCAAATGGCGCGGGATCGCGTGCCGGCCGCGCGGGATCCTCTGCTGCTCGGGCTCTTTCCCGGAAGTCGCGAGCGCGAGGTGAATCGCATCTTTCCGGCGATGGTCGGCGCGGCCCGGGCGGTTGCGAACTCGCGGCCCGATGTGCGGTTCGAGGCGGCGGCCGCGACCGAAGCCCATGCGGAAATCATGCGCGGCATGGCTGGCGACGCGCCGATCGTGATTCACGCCGGTGGCGCGCACGAGCTGATGCAGCGCGCCGGCGTGGGCATCGTCTGCTCGGGCACGGCGACGCTCGAGGCCGCGTGTTTCGGTCTGCCCTACGCGCTCGTCTACAGGACGGCCTGGCTCACCTACGAAGTCGGTTTGCGCCTCGTGAAGGTGAAGCATCTCGGGATCGTGAACATCCTCGCCGGGCGCACGGTCGTCCGGGAATTCATCCAGCACGCGGCCTCGCCCGGAGCGCTCGCGGACGAGGCGTTGCGACTCCTCAACGACGAGGCGGCGCGGGCTCGACTCTCCGACGAATTGTCCGCGGTGGTGGCGACTTTGCATGGCGAGCGCGCGGCCGAACGCGCGGCGCTGGCCGTTCTCGGCGAACTCGGTAAAGTCACGACATGAGCTTTCCGAAGGATCATCTCGAATCGCTGTGGTCGCCGTGGCGCGTGGAATATTTCCAACGCTCGCCCGATGCGCCTCGCGATTTCCTGCTCGAGGCGGCGAATGCAACCGATGATGCGGAGCACCAGGTGGTGACGCGGCGCAAGACGAGTTTCCTCATGCTCAATCGCTACCCCTACGCGAGCGGTCACCTGATGGCCGTGCCCTACCGGAAGGTGGCGGGCATGGACGAGCTTACCGAGGACGAATCGCGCGAGATCTGGGAGCTGTGCCTGCACGCGCAGCGGTTGCTGAAGCTTGTGGTGAAGGCCCAGGGGTTCAACGTCGGCGTGAATCTTGGCTCGGCCGGGGGCGCGGGCTGCGCGGAGCACATTCATTTTCACATCGTCCCGCGCTGGGAGGGCGACTCGAATTTCATGCCCGTCATCGGGGGCACCCGCATCCTGCCCGATGCGCTCGACCGGGTTTATCGCGCGCTCGTGGAGGCGCAGACGGGACTATAACCGGTCCAGCAGGCGCGAGATGACCTTCGCGCTGTCGAAATATTCCTCGGCCAATGCGCGAGCGGCGCGCTGCTGGGCGGGGAAATCCGCGATCACGCGCTCGCATGCGGCGACGGCCTCCGCGGGCGTGCGAAACGAATGAAAGCCCGCGCCGACGGGCAGGGCGTCGCCCACGCCCGTGTCCTGCGCGACGAGCGGGCGCCCCGAGGCGGCGTAGCAGACGGCGCGATCGCTGAACCAGCCCGCGCGCGAGAGCACATAGCCGCCCTTCGCAATGCTGAACTCGGCGGATGAGCCGCGAAGGTAGGCGCCATACGCGTCGAGCGTTGCGCAGATCGGCGCCGCCTCGACGAAGCGCCAGCCGCCCTCGCGGAACGGGCCGAGCTCCGCCTCGTGGACGGCGACATGCGTGGCGAGTTCGATCGGACCCGAAATGGAGCGCGGCACCTCGGTGAATTTCTGGAACTCCTCGCGCTTGCCGTTGAACCATTCGCCGCGCCACTCGCTGGCCTTGTAGCCCTCCCAATGCGCCACGCTCGTGAAGCGGTCGAAGGTGGCGTGGAACTCGGCGGGCCAGTATTTGAGCACCACGGGCGGGAACGTCGGCAGCCATTCGATGCCGCAGGTGGGCGCGAAGGTATCAGGCTGGCCGAGGCGCAGGCCGGCGGTGATGAAGCGGTCGTGCGCCGCGAAATGCATGTCCACGCCGTAGCTCTCGACCCACACCTGCGTGAATGCCGGGTCGCCATCCTGATAGATCTTCAGGGCGCGAGGGAACTCGACGGCGTCGCTCTGAAAGTGGCCGGAGAGATTGAGGAACAGGTCGGTTTCCGCCGCAAAGTCGCGAAACTCGGCAAGGTTCGCCGCGTCGTCGTCGACGAGCAATGTGGCCTGCGGGGCGAGGTCGAACCGCGTCGTGATCTCGCGCCAGTATGCGAGATTCGCGCTTTCCTCGAAGGGGACGGGTTTCCAGTTTTCGTCGATGGCGCCGGCGCTTTTGACGGCCTCGACGATCCAGAGGTCCCAGCCGAGTTCGCGGAAGCCGAGCGCCCAGTTCAGCGAGTTCCAGGTGTTGCCGGCGGCGGAAATGGGATGCGAGGCGATGCCGACGGCGACGACGATTTTCACGCGGCAATTTCTAGCGGACCTGCCTACGCTGGGGCGATGCGGATTTTGGTGACCGGCCTCATCGGCCAATACGCCTTCGGCGGCGTGACCTGGGACTACCTCCAATACGTGCTCGGTTTTCAGGCCCTCGGGCACGACGTGTGGTATCTCGAGGATACTGCATGCTGGGCCTACGATCCGATCAAGGAGGAGCCGTCGGCCGATTGTTCCTACAACGTGAACTACCTCGAGCGGGTGATGCACGAGTTCGATCTCGGCGACCGCTGGATCTATCGCAACGAGGCGACCGATACCTACCACGGCCCGGCCGGCGCGGCGGCGGACGAGATCATTCGCACGGCCGATGCGCTCATCAATGTCTCCGGCGCGTGCTGGCTGCGAGATGTGACGGCCGCGGTGCCGCGCAAACTTTTCGTCGATGGCGATCCGATGTTCACGCACGTCGGTCTCACCGCCGAGGGCAAGACGCGCGACCACGTGCTTGCGCACGAGGAGCACTACACCTTCGGCCTGAACGTGGGCCAGCTGGGCTGCCGGGTGCCGACGGCGGGGATCGCGTGGAAGCCCACGGTGCAGCCGATCGCCATCGAATGGTGGCGGAAAAATCTGATGCCGGTTACGCACGATCACGTCGCGCGCGACGCATGGACGACGGTGATGAACTGGGCGAGCTACAAGCCGCAGGAGTTCGAGGGCGAGGCCTACGGCAACAAGGATCTCGAGTTCGCGCGCTTCTTCGATCTGCCGCGACACACGAGCGAGAAGTTCGTGCTCGCGATGGGGCAGGGAATCGGCAGGAACCGCCCCACCGAGCGGCTCACCGAGGCCGGCTGGACGATCATCGAGCCCGACGTGCACCTGCCCGATTACGCGACGTATCACGACTTCCTCGCGAACTCGAAGGCCGAGTGGAGCATCGCGAAGAATGGCTACGTGAAGTCGCGCAGCGGATGGTTCAGCTGTCGCAGCGCCTGCTATCTCGCACTCGGGCGGCCGGTGGTCGTGCAGGACACGGGCTGGAGCGAGCATCTGCCGGCGGGCCAGGGCGCCCTGGCGTTCGATGATCTCGAAGGTGCCGTGAAGGCGATCGGGACGGTCGCGGCGAATTACGAGCAGCACTCGGCAGCGGCGCGGGCGTTTGCGGAGAAGTATTTCGACGCGGCGAAGGTCTGCGCCGAGCTACTCGGCTAACCCTCCGGACGGCCGCGGGGAGTCAGCGATTCCGCCGGCGAAGAAGCACGCGCACGAGGGCGAAGAGAATGCCCGCCGCTACCGCCCAAGGCAGGAGGAAGGCGAGGGAGACGCCGATCATGCGGAGGCTCCACATCACGGCGCCGAAGGCCTGCGTGAAGGTGTGCCGGAGCGTGGCAAGCATGCCCGAGTCGGCGGCGACGAGCTTCGGCGGCGTGGCGAGGACGACCGAGATTTCCGCGCGATCGCTGACGGCGCCGGGCTGGCCGGTGTCGTTGCGCTGAACGGAGAGGTCGCGGGTGGTGCCGGCGGACTGCACGCGGGCGAGCGTCTCGGGATAGTTGGCGAGCGGGAACGCGAGGCGAAGGCGGGCGGTCTGGCGTCCGTCGGGAGATTGCTCGAAGGCGGAGTCCTTGATCTCGATGCCGTGCTGAGCGGCGTAGGTGCGCAGGTCGCGGGTCTTGGCTTCCACGGTGTCGGTCTCGATGCGGAGCTGTGTGCGCTGGGCGGGCGTCTCGTCCTGTGAGGCGATGGTGACCGTGACCTGCACGCGGTCGCGCTCGGTGCGGGCGTCGGGCGAATCGGCATGGCCGTCGCGGGCGACACGCTCGGTCTCGCGACGGAAATCGAGCGGACGACCGAGCGTCCTGATCTGCGCGAGGAAGGCATCCGCCCGATCGGGCGCGAGGAGCACCCGGAGGAGGGCGCTGGCCCGCTGCTGGCCATCCACGGAAAGGCTCGACTCGAGGATCTGCGCGCCGGCCTTGTCGGCGGCGGTGCGGGCTTCCTCATAGGTGCGCGGCACGTCGACGCTGGCGAGCGCGACGGTGGCTTGCTCGCGAAGGAGGTATTTCGCAGCCTGCTCGAGATCCTTCTCGGCGAGGCGAATGGTGACGGTGGCGTAGGCGACGAGGCTGTCCCAGAGCTTCAGCTGGCCCTGGAGCTCCTCGATCTGCCCGCGCACCCGCGCCAGTTCGCGCTCGACGGCGAGCAGCTCGGAGACCTTGCCCTTGGTGGTGCGGAGGAGTTCGAGCAGGCGCTCCTCCATCTTGCGGGCATTCCGCAGGCGAGCGTCGCTGTCGAAGTAGTCCTTCGTGACGTCCTGCGTGCCGAGGGACTGGTGGCGGACCTCGCCGAGCGAACGGAGACTGGACACGAACCCATCGAGCGCGGCTGGCGGAATTTTCACGACGAGCACGCCGCGGGTCTTGCCATTGGGGAGGCGGGTCGAATCGCGCGTCTCGAGATATCCGCCGGACTGGCGGGCGAGGTCGATGAGACCCTGCGCCGCCGGAGCGAACGCGGCGACTTCGAGATCGACGTCCGCATTGCGGATGAGCTTGCGCGCGTCGACGGCTCCCACGGGCGGGGCTGGGGACCCTGCGGATGGCTCACTCGGGAGAGACGCGCCCACGGGGAGCTTCGAGGTTTCATTCCGGGATTCTGGATCGGCCTGTGCCGGCACCTCTTTCCGGCGGGTGGATCCCCCCGCTTGCTCGCGGAGGGCAGTCTGAGCGCCCGCCAGGAGAGTCGATGGCGAGGATACGCCATCGATCCCGGTGCTGCTCGTCGGAGACTCTCCGGACGCCCCGGGGCGACGCGCTTCCCCGGCGGTCACAACGGGAGCCGACGGGGCGGCTTCATCGGCGAGGGAGGCCCACCCGCGGGTGTCGATCTCGCGGTCTTTCCCGACCCGGGAGTTTGTGGCGGTGTGCAGCTGGGAATCGCGCTCGCCGGTGAGCAGGGCGCCGGTTTGCACCAGCGCGACCAGCACGGCGGCCGTGGCCGGAATGTAGATCGCCGGGAGGCGCAGCCACGCGGCGAGACGGGTCGAGAATCCGCGGGCCGGGGTGGATTCCGCGCGGTGCTGGCGGAAGTTGCGGACGAGGCGAGACTCGAAGTCGCCGGAGGGCCGGGCGGCCGCGAGGTGGTCGGTGAGGTGATTATGCATGGCGGCGAGGTGGGTGTGGTCGGCGCGGAGCCGGGGATCGGCGGCGAGCGCGGCTTCGAAGGCGGCCCGCTCGGCGGGCGGCAGGTCGTCGTGGAGATAGGCGGCGGAGGTGGCGGCGAAGTCCTTCATGGCGTGGGGCGGACGGAGGGTGGCAGGGTGCGGCGGAGCGTCCCGAGCGCGCGGCCGAGGATGCCGCGGAGCGCGCCATTCGAGAGGCCCATGAGGTGCTCGACGGCGCGGCATTCGAGACCATCGAGGTAGCGGAGGGTGAGGGCCTCGCGGTGGTGGTCGGGCAGTTTCGCCAGGGCGGCGCGCAGGGCGGTGGCGGAGAAGGCGGTGTCGAGCTCCGTGCCGGGAGGCGCGGCGGGGTCTGCAGGGAGTTCCTCCTCGGCGGGGAGGGGCTGGCCACGGCGGCGGCGAAGGATGTCGCGGGCGCGGTTGCGGGCGAGCGTGGCGAGCCAGGCCGGGAGTTTCCCGGGATCGGCGGGGCGGTGGCGGGTTTGCCACGCTTTCAGGAAGGTCTCCTGCACCACGTCTTCCGCCTCGGACGAGTCGTGCAACAGCGAATAGGCGACCGCATAGAGCGTGCGGCCGTGGCGGCGGATGAGCGCCTCGAAGGCGTCGGGATCCCCGGCGAGGGCGGCGGCGGTTTGGGCGCGAAGGTCGGGGTCCATGCGAAAGGTCTTCCCCGGGTTGACGCACGAACCGCCCAACGCGCGCGAATTTTTTTTCGGCGCGGCGGGTCAGTGCTCGGCCTGTTGGTCGAGGAGGGCCTGCAAATCCTTCGTGCGCGTCTCGGTGAGCCGCTGGCGCACTTCGTTGACGATCAGCGGCTGCATCGTGCCGCCGCGCGCGCCCGCGTCGCCCTGGAAATCCGCCTCGGCATCGCGGAAGGCGAGCCACGCCCGCTGCGCGACCTTGAGCTTGGCCTGCGCTTCGGCGTCGAGCGTGGCCCGCACCTCGGCATAGACCGCGTTCAGCTTCCGATTCGCTTTCGCAAGATCCTCCGCGGCCTGCTGGTTCATTTCCGACTGGGTCTGGGCGAGAAGCGGCGTGGCGGCCAGCATCAGCCACAGCGCGAGGAGCGGTCTCATCGGGAGCGGTCTATTTGCTGCCGGGTTTCACGGCGGGAATGGCCGCGAGGTCAGGCGGGAGGGCGTCGGCCTCGAAGGTCGCGGGCGTCATTTGCACGAGCGAGACGAACGGGCAGCCGAAGTCGGGAAGCTGGCCGCCGGAGCGGTCCACGATGCTCCCGGCCGCGACGACGATGCCGCCCGCGGCGCGGATGATGTCGATCGTCTCCTGCACGCGGCCGCCGCGCGTGACGACATCCTCGGCCACGAGGTATTTCGCGCCCGGCTCGATCGCAAAGCGGCGCATCACGAGGCCGCCCTGGCCGTCCTTCTCGACGAAGACGTGGCGCGTATCGAGATGGCGGGCGACTTCCTGCCCCACGACGATGCCGCCCACCGCCGGCGAGACGACGACCGTGCCCTCCGCAAACGGCCGGAGCTTGTCGGCAAGATGGCCGCACACCTCGGCGGCGATGCGCGCGTGCTGCAGCAGGATCGCGCACTGGAAAAACTCGCGGCTGTGCAATCCGCTGCGCAGGACGAAATGGCCGTGCAGCAGCGCACCGGTCTGGCGGAAGAGATCGAGGACGTCGTTCATACGCCCAGAGGCTAGGGCGAAGGAGGAACGCAGGAAACGAGGAAAGTCGCGTCGAGAGCGGAACGGGATTATTTTCGCGGAAGTGTCACCGTGGCGGCCTCGGAACGTCCGCCCGGGCCGGTCGCGATCACGGTCGCCACCTTTCGGCCGCCTCGCTGCGGAACCACGAAGCGCCAGGACGTCGTGCCGTCGGCCTGACGGTAACGGTTGCCGTCGACGCGGAACAGAATGCGAGAGATAGCCCCGCTGGCGGTTCCGGTGACGATCACGCGCGAGTTGCGAAGGGTCGCCTTGATCGCTCCAAGCAAGGGCGGCGCCTCCGCGGAGGGCGTTGCTTCCGGCGTGGGCTCGGGAGTGGCCGCGGGGATCTCGGGAACCACGGGCAGATAGGCGATCCACGTCGCCGTGGGAGGACGATAGTCCGGAATGTGAGGCACGTTCATGGTCCCGCGGCCGAGGATCGTGGTGCCGTCGGCGCTGATGGCGAGCGCTTGCTCGAGAGCGACATCGCCAAGGTCCACTCCCGCGGCGGTGAGGAGATCGGCGAGCGATTGCATTCCATGGACGGCGTCCCAGCGGAAGGCGCCGGCCGGCGAAGAGCCCACCACGACGGAACCATCGGCGGATACGGCGGCGGCAATGCTGGGCCGCGCCTTCCCGAGACGTTGAATGCCCTCCGCGGCCGTCCAGCGGAACGCACAATTTCCTCCATCGAGAATCGCGCTCCCGACGATCACCGAGCCGTCGGCGGAAATGGCCGTGGGCACACTCGGGGATCGGGAGATGCTTGGATCGAGGGCGACCACCGAGCCGTCGACCGTCCATTGGCAGGCGTGATCTCTTCCCGTGCTCCGACTGGTGCCGGCGATCGTGCTCCCATCCGCCGAGATGCAGGAGCCAAAGGAGGACAATTCGCCTGGCAGCGGGGAGAGCGGGATTGCGCCGGCCGCCGTCCATCGAAACGCCCGGGGGAACTGGCTCCCGGGCGCCAGGTAGCTTCCCGTGATGACCATGCCATCGCTCGAAACGCCCGTCGCCGCGCTGTAAACTTGGGCGGTCGGGAAGAGGCGCTGCATGCCACCGGCCGCCGTCCAGCGAAACGCCTCCATCACGGCGTCCGGAGCACCGAACGTCGCGCCCGCTTCGCCGACAATGACGTCTCCGTTACCGGAAAGGCCGCGAGCCGTGCTGCTCCCGGTGCTGGCGCCCTTGAGGGCACCGAGTTCCTCCCGGGTGTCCCCGATTCGCCGAAAAGCCTTCACCGCGGCGTCCTGCGCGCTGGTGGAAACGAGGCCGTAACTCCAGAGGCGGGCGTTACCGATCAGCACCGCGCCGTCGGCTGACATCGACGCATAAATGTCGTCCACCCCGGATTTGGGCGGGTAGCTCGAGAAGTAAGGCCTCGACTCCGTGGCGGCGATCACGCGAAAGCTCGCGGCGGCTGGCGACGGATCGGCCGCATGGGCCGGAAAAATGCCGGTCGATCCCAGCACGGCCACAACGACGGGGATGAAAACGGAGGGGAGGGCAAGTTTCACGGAAGGCAGATCGTTGGGAAAGGGTGGGGGAATCCGGTCGACATTCCTTCCTAGGGCAGGCCAACAGAAATGTCACGATCGAGGATCGAGTGGCGGCCGGAAAGGTGGGTTTTCCGCTAGCCCTGCCGCTCGAGCGCTTCGTGAATCTTGAGGGCCGCGTAGGCATCGTTCGCCGCGTAGAGGAGCTGACCGGGGGTGAGGCGGGGCTGCGACCAGTTCGACGTCGTCGTGCTCTTGGACTTCGCAAAGCGCTGGTGCAGCAGCACGGCGACGGCCCCGCGCACGCCGATCTGCCCGCGGTAGCCTCGTTTGCGGAAGATCTGGTCGAGATCGAGCACGCCCCTCGGCCGCACGCCGAGCTTGGCGAGGATCTGCGTGTGGTCCGACTTCAGCCCAAAGCCGACCTTCTGGACGCGCTCGGATTCGAGCAGCTCGATCACCGCGGGGCGGGACTCGGGCCGGTGGAGCTGGAAGATGTAGGCGCAGTCGGAGAGGGCGAACTGGACGGTGTGCGGGCCGGTGCTCTTTTCGCCGACGCGGAAGGTCGGGCGCGACTCGGTGTCGAACCCCGCGACGCCCGCCTCGGAGATCCTGGCCGTGGCGGCGGCAAATTCCGCCGCGCTGGCCGGCACGAAGATGCGGTTGAGGGTCAGCCCCGGGAACGGCGGCAGGTGGGCGCTTTCGGCCTTGGTCGGGGCGACGGGTCTTGGCCGATGGCTCATGGCCCGGAGAATCCCTGAAACGGCCGCCTGGGGAAGCTGGAAATGCCGCGCCCGGGAGGACTTTCCTCCCAGAACGAGGTGCGCCGGCTAGGGAGTCGGCGCGGGCGTTTTCGGTGCGGGCGGGGAATACGTGGTGGGAATGGTGCCGCGGATCATGTCGCCCCCGGGTTGATCGCGAAAATGCCTTCGACGTGACCGAAATTTGTCATGGCTGGCTCGGCTTTTAAAACGACTGGCCATGATCTGCAAAATCGGCAAACGCGCTGCCAGATCAAGCCGCAACCTGCGTCGAAGATTGATCCTGAAACAGCAGCAGAATCCCGGTGGGCGAGGAACAGGCATTGTGCTAAACGTTTCCCGGAGGAATCGGAAATGCGGGAGCAGATTCAAAGATTATTGCACGCGATGCCGTTCGAGCCGTTTGCGGTGGAGGTGGCGGAAGATCTCGCGTGGTCGATTCCCACTCCGGACCACGCCATGGCGGCGAAGTCCGCGCTGGTGATCGAGGATGACCAGGGGTTCGTCCATCTCGTTTCATATGCGCATGTCCGGCGCATCACGCACAAGGCCGCCGCTTAAGTGGCTCCGGTGGCGCTTCGCCCAGCGAAGCGGCTGCGGGGTGTTTTCCTACCCCGCCACGGAGGGCGGGATGAAGCGGATGTTGGCTTGCTGGCGTTTGACGAATTCCTCGGCGAGGGCGGTGTAGGCCTGGGCGCCGCCGCCGGCGGGGTCGTGCTCGAAGATGGTGCGGCCGAAGCTCGGGGCCTCGCCGAAGCGGATGCTGCGGGGGATGACGGTGTCGAAGACGACCTCTTGAAAGTGCTCGCGGACGTCGCGGACGACGGCCTGGTTGAGGTTCGTGCGGCTGTCGAACATCGTGAGGACGAGGCCGGAGATGGTGAGGTCGGGGTTGTCGCCGCCGTTGCGGAGGAGGTTCATGACCTGCATGAGGAGGCCGAGGCCCTCGAGGGCGTAGTATTCGCACTGGATGGGGACGAGGAGCTCGTCGGCGGCGACGAGGGCGTTCGTCATGAGGACGCCGAGGGAGGGGGGGCAGTCGAGGATGGCGTAGTCGAATTTGTTCTCGTCGCGGATGGCGGCGAGGGCCTTGCGGATCTGCTTGTTGTGGTCGTCAAGGCGGGCGACCTCGGCCTCGGCGCCGGCCATCTCGAGGGTGGCGGGGATGGTGGAGAGGTTCTCGAAGCGGGTGGCGTGGACGAGCTCGGGGGCGGGGACGTCGCCGACGATGGTGTGGTAGAGGCTGCGGCGTTCGGCGGTTTCCTCGCCGGTGAGCATGGCGCTGGTGGCGTTGCCCTGCGGGTCGAGATCGACGAGGAGAATGCGCTGGCCGGCGGCGGCGAGCCCGGCCGCGAGGTTCACGGAGGTGGTGGTCTTGCCTACGCCGCCTTTCTGGTTGGCGACTGCGATGGTTTTCATGGAATGGGACGGGGGTTGAACGGATAGCACGGATGTCGCGGAGGGGAGAGGCTTCTCTCGAGATTTCTCCGCGGGGCGCGATCAATCGGTGGACGAGTAGTAGTTCTTCAGGCCGCGGACGATGCCGTCGGCGTATTCGCGGAAGATGCTGGCCTGCATCTTGCCGGCGACGGCTTCCTGCCCGTCGAAATCACCGGCCTGGATGCGGTCGAAGACGGGCTGGCTGTTCATGACGTAGGGCTCGATGTAGATGACGGGGCATTGGTAGACGCGGTTCGCCATGAGGTTCCGCGCCCAGACGTAGGGGCTGGCGCCGATTTTGAGGGCCTGGTTGGAGGTCTGGTATTGGTAGGGGGGGAGGCCGGTGACGCGGGCGAGCGAGGCGCCGACGGACTCGGAGATGGCGAGCTCTTCGCGGTGGGCGCGGGAGAGGAGCTTCGTGAGCATGGTGAAGCGCTGGTCGTCGAAGGCGAGCTCCTTGCCGCCGAAGCACCCGCTGACAAGGAGGTGCAGGTGGTTCTTGTCGGTGAGGGTGGGGTGATTTTCGTCGCCCCAGGCCTCGGCGTTGAAGTGCAGGCAGAGGACGAGATCGGGCCGGATGGTTTCGTTGACGAGGGTGGCGCGGTGGTTGATCTCGCTGACGCGGTAGAAGAGGCGCTCGGCCTCCTTGGTGACGGCGGCCCGCGTGACGGGCTCGTTCTTCTCGGCGAGGGAGGCGGCGGCGACCTTGCGGAGGCGGTCTGGACGCACGGGGGTGACGGGCGCGGCCTTGCTGCGGACGAGATACACGGTGGCGCCGAGGGCCTGGAGGCGCGGGACGAGCAGGCGGGCGACGAGCAGAGTCATGTCGCCTTCGGTGACGGGTTTCGTCTTGCCGATCTGGAACCAGCGTTCCTCCATTTTTGCCCAGGCGCCGCCGATGTGGCCGGGGTCGATCGCGATGCGCACGCCGGCGAGCGGCCGGGCCGCGGGCCGGGCGGGGAGTTGCGAACGCTGGCGCCAGAAGCGGGAGGCGGGCCGGATGGCAGCCTGGCTCGGCGCGAAATTCAGGACAAACGGAGGCTGGCCGAGCGAGGTCTGGATGCTGGCGGAGCGATCACCGACCGTGATGAACGGCTTCCAGCCGCCGCCGGGCGCGTAAACGGCGTTCAGCAGATAGAGGAAATCCTCGCGCGTGATCGACTGCTGATATTTCTCGAGGGAGGCCCAGTTCGGCCGGCTCGCGAGCGGGCTGAGGAGCTCCGCGCGAGCCTTTCCCAGCGGGAAGGCAAATGTCAGCGAGACCAGAATGAGGAGGGCGCGATGAAATTTCAAAGCCCTTGGGTTGTAACCGATCGCCGGGAGCGGATACGATCAAAAGCCCATGATTCGCATTCTTTTTCTCGGCGACATTGTCGGCGAACCGGGCCGACAGGCTGTCATTCAGCGCGTGCCGAAACTTCGCGAGGAACGCGCCATCGATTTTGTCATCGCCAACGGAGAAAATTCCGCCGGGGGACGCGGCATCACGCCGAAGATCGCGATCGATCTGCTGCGCTGCGGCGTGGCGGTGATCACCACGGGCGATCACGTCTGGGACCAGAAGGACCTGGCCGCGTGGCTGCCGACGGAGCCCCGCGTGTTGCGCCCGGCGAACTACCCGGCGGGCGCGCCCGGCTTCAGCAGCGTCGTGCTCGAGACGGCGAAGGGCAAGGTCGCGGTGCTGAACCTCCAGGGGCGCACGTTCATGCAGCCGATTCTCGAGAATCCCTTCCACGTCGCGAACGCCGAGGTGGAGAAGCTGCGCGCCGAGACGCCGGTGATCTTCGTCGACATGCACGCCGAGACGACGAGCGAGAAGATTGCGATGGGACGGCACCTCGACGGCCGTGTCTCCGCCGTGGTCGGCACGCACACGCACACGCAGACGGCCGACGAGCGCATCTTCCCCGGCGGCACGGCATTTCTCTGCGATGCCGGGATGTGCGGACCGGATGACTCCGTGCTCGGGCGGGCGGTCGAGCCGATCGTGGGGCGATTCCTCTCGAACCTGCCCGTGAATTTCCCGATCGCGCGCGGGCCGGTGCGGCTTTGCGGAGCGATCGTCGACATCGACGAAAGCAGCGGTCGCGCGCTGGCGATCGAGCGTTTTACGGAGTTACCGACCGCGTAGAGCGGCGATACGACCAGAGCCCATTGTCGACAATCGTCGTGCCGGCGACAACCAGGCGACGGCGCTTCTGTCGAGTCCGCGTCTGCCGGCCTGGCAGGTTGAGGCGCGTTGTAAGGTCACTGGCAAGTTGGCGAAGGAGAGGCTTGAGGGTCATTTGGGGGAAGGGATTGGTCTGGGGAGACAAACGGAGACAGGTGCAAATAGTCTGTCTCCCGAAAGGTGACAATAGGTATCGCAGGGGGCTTGGATTCTTCCCTTGACTTCGGGCGTGACTCGCCTCAAGTTCGCGGGCTCTTTTCAAGCTTATGAAACGCACGTATCAACCTTCCAAGCGCACGCGCAAGCAGCAGTTCGGCTTCCGCGCTCGGATGGCCACCAAGAATGGCCGCGCCATCCTCAACCGCCGCCGCGCTCGCGGTCGCAAGCGCCTTCTCCCGAAGGGCGTCGAAGTCCACTTCGCCCGTCACACCCAGGCGTAATTCCTCCGGCTCGCCGCATTCGTGGTCGAGCCGCTTCCCTTGGAACGCTTTCCCGCCTCCGCGCGGCTGCGCGAGACCAGTGAATTTCTCGCAGTGCGCGCCGAGGGGCGAATGGTCCAGGGCCGCTGGCTGCGTATGAGCGTGCTGCAGCGGCCGACCGAAGACTCCCCTTCGCCAGCCCGCGTGGGAATTGTCACGTCCCGCCGAGTCGGCGGAGCTGTGCAGCGAAATCGCCTGCGCCGACGTGTGCGCGAGATCTTTCGCGCCCGTCGCGGCTTGCTTCCCGACGGCATCTGGCTTGTGGTCACGGCGAAGCCGGGATCGTCCGTTGCGACCTTCGCGGAACTGCGCGAGGAATGGTTGCGCCTGGCGAAGCGGCTCTCTATTTTGCGGGACCCTTGACCCGAGATGAAAGCTCTGCTGCTGGCGCTGCTCTTCGTTTACCGAGTGATTCTTCGCCCGGCGCTTCATTTTATCACGGGGCCGGGCGGATCGTGCCGCTACGTGCCGAGCTGCTCGCGTTATTGCACCGAGGCCATCGAACGGCACGGAGCGTGGCGCGGCGGCTGGCTGGGCGTCAAACGCCTCTGCCGGTGTCATCCGTGGGGCGGGCAAGGCTATGACCCCGTGCCTCAATAACTACTCGTTTTAGACTTACTGAATTTCTCGAATGGATCGTAAAACCTGGCTCGCCGTTGGCCTTTCCATCGCCGGCATCATCCTTTTCCAGTGGTATTACCAGACGACCTACGGTCCCTACCTCAAGCAGCAGGAGAAACTTCGCGCTGAACAGGCGGCCGCGGCGCAGAGTGCCGCACCTGCGCCCACGGCATCCGCGACGCCCACAGGCACGCCCGTCACCGCGGCGGCCCCGGTGGAACCGACGGGCCCGGTGATGACGGCCCGCAGCGAAACGCTGGCGGCGAAGGGCAAGAAGGACGCCGCGGATTTTGTCTTCAACAACGACGCGGGCGGGATCGAGTCCGTCGAGCTGCGCATGCATCGCAGCGAGGACCAGTCCCTCGTGAGCCTGAACCGCGATCGCCGCATGCCGATTGGCGCATTGGGGACGGATGCGCGCACGGCCGTCGTCGGCTTCGACATGGCGACCGACCGCGCCAACAACGTGGTCACCTTCACGAAGCGCGAGGGCGATGGCCTCGAGATCGTGAAGAAGTTCACCCTGCCCGCCGGGGATGCTCCCGAGGCACCCTACGTGGCGAATCTCGAGATCACGTTTCGCAACACCGGCACGACGCCGCTTTCGCGACCGGGCTACTTCCTCTCGGCAGGCGGCGCGGCCCCGATTCACAAGCACGACCTCCCGCTCTACACGCGCTTCGACTGGTCGCACGACGGGAAAATGAACGGCATCGACATCGGACATTTCGGCGCCAGCGGCCTGCCGTGGCTGGGCATCGAGTGGCGCAAGGCCTCCGATACGTTCTCCGAGGCTGTCGATCCCGTGCGTTGGGCGGCCGTCGCCAGCCAGTATTTTTGCACGATCGTGACGGCTCTCGATGAGCCGGGCAACTCGGTTGCCGCGGCGCAGTTCAAGGTGCCGGGGGCTCCCGCGGACCAGCCCATTCACGGACTCCAGGGCGCCATCGGCCTGAAGCCATTCACGATCGAACCCGGCGCAACCCGCACCCAGAAATTCCAGATTTACGCCGGCCCGAAGGAACTTTCGCGACTGCAGAAGCTCGGCTACGGCCAGGATGCCGTGATGAATTTCGGCTGGTTCGGGTTCGTGAGCAAATTCCTGCTCTGGGCGATGAACCTGCTGCACGGCGTGCTATTCGGCAGCTACGCGGCGGCGATCGTCGTTCTGACGCTTTGCATCAAGTTTGCGCTCTGGCCGCTTCAGAACAAGGCGACGAACTCCATGCGCCGGATGGCGGCGCTCTCGCCGAAGATGACGGAGGTCCGCGAGAAGTATAAGGACGACCCGACCAAGCAGAACGAGGAGCTGATGAAGCTCTACCGCGACTACGGGGTGAACCCGTTCAGCGGCTGCCTGCCGATGCTCATCCAGATTCCGATTTTCTTCGGATTCTATTCGATGCTGGGCTCGGCGATCGAGCTGCGCAACAGCTCGTTCTTCTGGATCCGTGACCTTTCGCAGCCCGATACCATCGGCCACGTGCTTGGGATACCGATCAACGTCCTGCCGATCCTGATGACTGGATCGATGGTCTGGCAGATGGCGATCACGCCGAAGACGGGAGACGCCATGCAGCAGCGCATGATGATGTTCATGCCGATCATTTTCCTCGCGTTTGCCTATAACTACGCCTCCGCGCTGTCGCTGTATTGGACAACGCAAAACCTTTTCTCTATCGTCCAGCTTTATCTGACGCGGAATACGCCCCTGCCGGTCCTCGAAAAGGTGAAGACGCCGGCCCGGAAGAAGCAGGACTTTTCCACGCCGAGGACTCGCAAAAAACGCCCATGAACGAATCACCGAGGGAAATTCTGGATACCATCCTGGGTTACCTCGGCTTCGCCTTCGACATTCAGGAGCAGGAGCGCGACGGGCATCTCGTCCTGCAGGTCTACACCCGGGACGCCGGCCTCCTGATCGGTCGCCACGAGCAGACGCTGGAGGATCTCCAGTTCCTCGTGAATCGGCTGTTGCTCGCGGAGGCTCCTGATGCGCCGCGCGTGATCGTCGATGTCGAACACCATCGCGACATGCGCGACGACGCGCTGGTTCAAAAGGTGCAGCATCTTGCGGAAGCCGTGAGGAACGGCGGCCGCCCCCTGCAAACCGAGCCGATGAACGCCTACGATCGGCGCATCGTGCACCACACGTTCAAGGATGATCCGATGATCACGACGTGGAGTCCGCCCGAGGAGGCTCGCATGAAGCGGATCACCCTGCGGCTGCGGAAGAAAGCCTGAGGGTGGAACTACCCCGGCAAGGCGGTCGACTCAGGCCGCGATTTTTGGCGTTTCGATGGTCTCCGGCACGCCGCCAAATTTCGGGTAGATGTAGCGGCCTGTCGTGGAGCGCAGGCGCACCAGGGCGGTCGCACGTTTGAGGCCGGCGTCGCGAAGAAATTCGAGCGAATGGAAGAGCAGGGCGCTGCCGAGACCGCGACTGCGGTATTCGTGCAGGATACAGGGACCGGTGAGGAGATTGGCTTCGGCGCCGTCCGTGGGATCGAGCACCGACGCACCAATGATGCGGCTGCCGTGCTGAACGACCATGCAGGCCGGCGGCTTGAGGGCGAACGCGTCCTCGCAGCGTTTCTCGAGGTCGCGAGCGAAGCCCTTCGCGGTGCGGGTCCAGGCCCGCTCCATCATCAGGGCGCTTGCAACGACCTTGAGAGCGGTATCCCGCTCTTCTTCAAGGGCGGGGCGAAACACGAAGGGCGGCAGGGCCGGGCGCGACGCGTCCAGCCCTTTGCCGAGATCCCAATGGAATCGTTGCCAATCGTTAGCCATTACAAGGAATTGTGCGCTTCCGCGCGCAGCGGAGCGCAACGCATCATCAAATCAGGATACGTCCTGATCGTTTGTGCAGACCCACCAGACGCCCCCGAGGAGCGCTGCCGCCATAACTGTAAAAGCTGTAAGAGTGAACATGAACGCGGATGGAAATCCCAGACCGCCCCAGCTGAGTCAACACAAATTGGGAAATGTGACCTCATTCGGAGATTTCCCTGATCGGAGCGAATTCCACGCCAAAAAAGTCGCGGAGCACCGCGCGATAGACCTCCTGCTTCATGGGAGCGACCGCCTCCAAGGGGAAATCCGCCGGATCGATCCAGCGGACCGCCCGGAATTCCACGGTGGACGGGTCGACCAGCAACGCGCGGTCTTCGCCCAGAAAATCGGCGAGAAAATAGGTCTGCTCCTGCCCGCCGCAGCCGGCCTTCATTCGGCCGTTCGAATATTCGTAGCGATACGGTCCGCGTTTCTCGACGACGCGGTAAGCCGTGGCCGGCAGGGAAATTTCCTCCCAGACTTCGCGGGCAAGCGCCTCTTCCGCAGATTCCCCGGGGTCCACGCCACCCTGCGGAAATTGCCAGGCGCCGGCGATGTCGCTGCGCTCGCCGATGAGCACATGGCCGTCGTCGCGGCGAAGAATGAGGGCAACGTTGGGACGGTAGCGGATCACGCTTCCCGGAATACGGCCAGTTCCCCGGCAAGGGCCAGCCACAAATTTTTCGCGAGGCAACGAAAACTGGAAACCAGCCGCGGGCTGGTTATAGTGCTCGTTTCCACTCGCGGGACCATTCACTTCGCCGACCATTGATGAAGCGTTTTTCTCTTCTTGCTGCGTTCGCCTTTCTTACGGGGACGACCGGTCTGCTCGCGCAGCAATCGCCCCAGGGCGGGAACAACAATGACAATGGCAATCGGCAGGCGCGGCCGGCTGCCGTTTCGATCTGGCGCGCGGAGCTTCCCGGCGGATCCTTTGCGGTGGCCCGCAATGCCATCGTCGGGATCAGCACGCAGCAATACATCCTCGACGGCGCTGCGCGGGTGACCGAGGTCAACATCATCGTCACCGGCCCGTTCCAGCCGCGGTTTTATTATCTCGAGCCGCTTCCGGCGGCCACCGGTTCAGCGCTGCCCGGGGCCTCGGCGGCTGCCGTGGCGAAGGATCGTGCCCAGGATCTCGCGAACCGGGCCGTGCCTGGTGATCCCATCTGGGCCAAGGTCGTCAAAAATTATCCCACCACCACGCACGCCGGCACGATCGAGTTTCGCCTTGAGACGCAGGAGCAGCTCGACGCGCTCTACGCCAGCGTCAACCGCACGTGGACGACCGGGAAGGGCGAGACCTTCACCCCGGCGGGAACGACCCCGTATCACACCAAGAAAAAGAGTGAAGATGGCGAGAATGGCGATCAGGATGCCGCTTCACCTGATTCCGCCAGCCTCCCTGGCACCGAAAATTAATCCATCCGCCGCGCGCCCGCTTTGAACAAACCCACGCATGAATGCGGCGTCTTCGCCGTTTACGGCCATCCCGACGCCGCGATCCTTACTTACTACGGACTTTTTGCCCTTCAGCATCGCGGGCAGGAAAGCGCCGGCATCGTGACCTCCACCTCGCCGTCGACGCCGTTCCAGAGCCACAAGGGCATGGGCCTCGTCTCGCAGGTCTTCGGAAAGGGCGATCTCGATCAGTTGCAGGGCTCGAATGCGATTGGGCACGTTCGCTATTCGACGACCGGCTCCAGCAATCTCAAGAACGCGCAACCGTTTGTCGTCGACACCGCCCGCGGGCAGATCGCCATCGCTCACAACGGCAACCTCGTGAATGCCGCCCAGCTCCGCGTGGAGCTCGAGGCCGAGGGCTCGATTTTTCAGACCACGGTCGACAGCGAGATCGCGCTTCATCTCCTCGCGAAGGCGCCGGAGCCGAATCCGCTTGCCGCGCTGCGCCGCATGGAGGGCGCGTTTTCCATCGTCATCATGGGCGAGAACGAGATCGTCGGCGTGCGCGATCCGTATGGCTTCCGTCCGCTTTCCCTCGGCCGGCTCGATGGCGCCTACGTGCTTTCCTCGGAGACCTGTGCGTTCGACCTCATCCACGCGGAATTCGTCCGCGAGATCGAGCCCGGCGAGGTCGTGATCATCGACAAGAACGGCATTCGTTCCGAGTGGCCGTTCCGCCAGGCGAAGAAGTCCTTCTGCATTTTCGAATACGTTTATTTCGCCCGGCCCGACAGCAACATCGACGACATGAACGTCAAGGAAGTCCGCGTGCAAATGGGCCGCGAGCTTGCCCGGCTGCATCCCGTCGAGGCCGATATCGTCGTGCCCGTGCCGGATTCCGGCATCTACGCGGCGCTCGGCTTCTCCGAGGAGCTCGGCATACCTTTCGAGCTCGCCTTCGTGCGGAACCACTACATTGGGCGCACGTTCATTCAGCCCACGCAGCTCATTCGCGACTTCAACGTCCGAGTGAAGCTCAATCTCATCGGCGATGCCGTGCGCGGCAAACGCGTCGTCGTCGTCGATGATTCCGTCGTCCGCGGCACCACGGCCCGCACGCGCGTCGTGAATCTCCGCGAGGCCGGCGCGAAGGAGGTGCACCTGCGCATCAGCTGTCCGCCGCACAAGCACGCGTGCTACTACGGCATCGATTTTCCGGATCCCGAGAAACTCCTCGCGAACCAGATGTCCCAGGCCGAGATCTGCGAATACCTTGGCGCCGACAGCATCGGCTATCTCGACGTGGACGCCATGGTGCGGGCCACGGGGCGTGAAAAGGCCGGGTTCTGCATGGCCTGCTTCGACGGAAATTACCCGCTGCCCTTCGATGAAGCCTTTGACAAATACGTGATGGAAAATCGCCGCGGCAAGGCCCGCCTCCTCCCGCCGGAGGACTTCCAGCCGGGCCTGCTGCCGATGAATCGCGATTTCGCCGCCAATCTGAATTCATGAGCAAGAAAGCATACGCCGCCGCCGGCGTGGACGTGGACCTCGGCAACGTGGTCAAGAGTGGCATCCAGAAACTCGTGCGCGAGACGCATGGACCGGAAGTGCTGGGGAAGATTGGCGGCTTCGGCGGCCTCTTCCAGCCGAACTTCAAGGGGATGAAGGAGCCCGTGCTCGTTTCCAGCGTGGATGGCGTCGGCACGAAATTGAAGATCGCCTTCGCGACGGACCGCCACGACACCATCGGGCAGGATCTCGTGAATCACTGCATCAACGACATCGCCGTCGTCGGCGCGCGTCCGCTGTTCTTCCTCGACTACCTCGCGAGCGCCACGCTCGAGCCGAAGGTCTTCACGCAGATTCTCAAGGGCTTCGCCAAGGCCTGCAAAGCTGCTGGTTGCGCGCTCATCGGCGGCGAGACGGCGCAGATGCCGGGTATGTATCAGCCCGGGGAATACGACCTCGCCGGCACCATTGTCGGCGTGGTGGACCGCGCGAGGATGCTCGACGGATCCCGCGTCAGGAAAGGTGACGTCCTCATCGGCCTCGCCTCGAATGGCCTGCACACGAATGGCTACTCGCTCGCGCGCAGCGTTCTTTTCGACACGCTCGGACTCGAGCCCAAATCGAAGCTTGCCGGCGTGAAGGGCACCCTTGCCGACGAGTTGCTCCGCGTGCACAAGAACTACCAGCCGCTCATGGCCAGCCTGCCGACGCGCACGCTCAAGGCCGCCGCGCACATCACCGGCGGCGGATTGATCGACAACCTTCCGCGCGTGCTTCCGCAGGATTGCGACGCGGCGATCACAACCGGCTCGTGGAAGGTGCCGGCGATTTTCGAGCACATCGGCCGCGGAGGGAAAGTCGACCGCGAGGAGATGTATCAGGTTTTCAACATGGGCATCGGCATGGTGCTTATCGTGAGCGAGAAGTCCGCGCCAGCCGTCCTCGAAAAGACGCACGGCTGCGTGATCGGCCGCATCGTTTCGGGCACGGGAGTCGTGCGCTTGGGGTGATCGCCGCTCGGCGACCGCGCGAATGAAAGAGATCGTCCTTCAGCCTTGGCGGGGTGCGGCAGCAATGGCGCTGCTCCTTTTCCTGACGGCGGCAGCATTCACGGCCCTCAATGGGCAGGTTTCCGCGAAGACGGGCCGGCTGTCCACGGTGCCCAATTACGATGACGTCGTTTATCTCAACAAGGCGTCGGAGATTTATTTTCTGGGCCGCAAGGAAGGTGCCGGATCGGCCGCGGCGAGTTTTTTTACTCAATACCTCCACGCTCCCTTCGCCGTTGCGAACGCCCTGGCGGGCTTCTTCATCTTCGGGCCGAACGTGAAAGCCATTTATCTTATGCTCACGCTTGTGGTGTTCGCTTACGTCGCGCTCGTGGCGTGGGTCGGCCGTGGGTTACCTATTCTCTTGCGCTGGGCGTTGGTATTTCTGGCGCTGGCGTTTCCCTTTGCCACGACGGCGGCCGAGCAGTTTAGGCCCGATCCTCTGTGGGCGATCGTGCTCGGCGCCGGGAGCGTGTTTTTTCTCGCGGCGGAACGGCCCTTCGAGGGGTGGAAACCTTCACTTCTTTATGGGCTTGCCCTGGGCCTCGTGCTGGTGACGAAGCCTTCAACTTTTGCGATGAGTTTTCTCGTGATGGGAGGAAGCTGGCTGCTTGCCGCGCTGGCGGCGGGGTTCTCACGCCGCGCCGAATGGGGTGTAATTTTCCGAGGCCTGGCCGTCACCGCGAGCGCGGCGCTCGTGGTCGCCGGATGGTATTGTCTGCCGCACGCCTCCGCAATTTTTAACTATTTTTACGAGAACAGCTTTGGCGCGAATCGTGAGGTGTGGGCCTATCACGGCGCGGTTTGGAATCGCTGGCTTTATTATTTCCAAGGCGTCGCCCTGGCTTCAAATCTCGGCGGATTTCTCTTTCCGTTGGTTTTGGCCTGTGTCGCCGGGGCGATCCGGGATATCTCCTGCGGCGATCTGTTTCAGCGGATCCGCGGGGGGGCATTTCTTTGGATGCTCGCCGGCTTGGTGCTGGTTAATTCGGCATTCGGCATGAAAAGTCCGTTTTTGGGCGGTTCGTTATACGGATTTTTGATCTTTGCGGGATTATGGCAAATCGCGCGACTCCTGCGTTGGGGCTATGAACAGGAATGGTGGAAGGCGTTTCCCCACCAGTTGCTCGCAGCGCTGGTCCTCTTGAGCATTGCGGCTTGCGGCTATTCCTACTCCGAGGTCTGTGTGATTCCCCCGGCCACGCGCAAGGCGCAAAAGGCGATCAACCGCGGCGTTCTGAACGATCTGCTTCGTGAGACGCGCGGGCGTCGGGCGTCCGTCCTGATCACGGCGAGCAATCCCGTCGTCGGAGAGTATCTTGCCATGGAAGCCCGCGCCCGCGGGCGGACGCTGGATATTCAAAATGCCGCCTTCGTTCGGGATAGCGCGCAGATTCTCGATCAGGCTGCGACGATGGATTTCGTGATATTGAGAGATCCGAAGACTGTGGGATCGTCCGGCGACCATATTCCGGGCGATGCGCTTCAATCCGAGTTGATCGGGCGGATCAGCGGCAGCCCGGACTGGCATCTTGTGGGGCGCTACTCGGATCTGCAAGGCCAGTTCGCTTACCTTTACCGGAACCTCCGGGTCGTGCGGCGATGAATCTGTGGCTGACAATCCCTTGCTACCGGGATGCCGAGCGTCTCAGCCATTTTCTTCCGCGTCTTTGCGCCTGCCTGCAAGAGCTTCCGGGAATAGGGATTCAGGTCGTTGACGATGGCTCTGGTGCCGTCGAGGCGCGTCGTGTCGAAGAGGCGATCCGCGCTGTCGATGATGAGAAAAAAATTCTTCACCCTCCTCTTATCTTGGAGAAAAATCGTGGAAAGGGCGGGGCCGTTTATGCGAGCTGGAACGTTGCGCCGGAGGCGGAGTGGCTCGGCTTTGTCGATGCGGATGGAGCCGTGCCTCCCGAAGAAGTAGCTCGGCTGACTGAGCTGACGGTGAGGGGGGAATTGCCGACCGATGCCCTTTTGGCCAGTCGGGTGAAGATGCTCGGTCGTCGGGTGGATCGCTCGATGAAGCGTCACGTTGTTGGACGCGTGTTTGCCACGCTCGCTTCCGCGGCGATCGGCTTGGAAGCCTACGATACCCAGTGTGGCCTCAAGCTCGTGCGGCGATCCGCATACCTTGCCGTGAGGTCGCGGCTCTCCGAGTGTCGGTTTGCCTTCGATGTCGATCTGCTGGCGCAGTTGGCGAAACAGGGGGTGCGGATGCGGGAAGTTCCGGTGGACTGGAGCGATGTGCCGGGCAGCAAGGTGTCATTGGTGCGGGACAGCTTTCAGATGGCGAATGCGGTCTGGCGCTTGCGTCGGACCATTCGTTAGTTCCGCCGGCAATCCTGCTTTTGCGGCTTGCGCCCGGGTAAACATCTGCAAAGTCTTATAGGTAAATGTTCTTGAGGAGCTGGCGCAAAAAACCCGTGCTGGGCGTGGGTCTGGGCGTGGGCGTCGGCCTGCTCGGCGCGGTCGCGCTCGCGGTGCGCTACGGGATGCAGCGCGCGACGCGTCAGCCGCTGCCCGACATCATTTCTCCGGCAATTTTTGCCACGCGACTCGCGCAGACAACGCACGGCGAGATCGTTTACCATACGTCCGGAGCGGGAGAGCCGCTGGTCTTCCTGCACGGCATTTATCCCGGGGGCTCTTCGTTCGAATGGTCGCGGGTGTATCCCTATTTCGCGCTGGGCTATCAGGTCGTGGCGCCTGATCTGGTGGGCTTCGGCGAATCCGAGCGGCCGCGGCAGGGGCTCGATGCCGACGACCATGTGCGGGCGCTGGCGGATTTGTCTTTCGCGGTGTTCGATGGCCGGCCGGCCACGATCGTCGCTTCGGGATTCGGCGCCGCGCTTGCGGTGAAGCTCGCCGTGCAGCACCCCGATCTCGTGCGTCGCCTCGTGCTGTATGCGCCGGTCGGGCTCGACGCCTCGCTGCGGCGCATGCCCTTTGGCCTGTCCACGCTTTCCCGCACGCCGGCGCTCAACAGTTTCGTCTACCGGAACTACTTCGCCCGCCGCCCGTTCATTCGGAGCTGGCTCACGCGCTTCGGTTACGGCGATCCGGAGCGCATTGGTGAGGATGTGACGGAAGTCCTCACGAGCTTCGCTGGCCAATACGGCGCCGAGTATGCGATGCTCGCCTTCCTGCGCGGCCGCCTGCTCTACGATATCAAGTCGCAGCTCCCGCGCCTGCTCCAGCCGGTGGGCGTGCTTTGGCCGGACCTGCCCGACCGCTTCCCGGTGGCGCAGCTCGAGCGTCTCGCGGCGGCGATTCCGAACTGCCATCCCACGCTCGCCGGTCGCACCGGCATGCTCGGCGCCCTCGAGGCGCCCGAGCTGATGCAGACCCTGCTTGACGAAGAACTCCAGCGCCCCGTTCGCCTCTCCGGCGCGGCGTAATGGCCTCGGCCATTGCAATTTCGTGCGGGCGCGCCCATATATTCGCGTTCTGCCGTGAACGTCTCTGATCTTCGGGAAATTCTCCAATACGTGCCTCGTTTCCGCGGGCGCATCTTCGTGGTCGCCGTCGATGGCGAGATTGCGGCCTCCGAGAATTTCCACAACGTCCTGCTCGACCTCGCCGTTCTCCGTTCGCTGAGCATTCGCACCGTCGTCGTGCATGGAGCGAGCTGGCAGATCGAGGAGCTTGCGCGCAGCCGCGGCGTTGCCCTCTCCAATGCCGACGGCACCGGCGTCGCCGATGAAGCCACGCTGCAGGTGAGCATCGATGCGGCCATCCGGCTCACGAACGAGATCATGGAAGGCCTGTCCGCCGTGGACCTGCGCGCCGCCTACCTGAACGCGATCATTGCCCATCCCGCCGGCATTCTCGGTGGCACCGACTTTCAATTCACCGGCAAGGTCGAGCGCGTCGACGCGAAGGCGCTGAAGCTCCTGCTCGAGGAAGGCATCGTGCCCGTGATCCCGCCGCTCGGCTTCGATGGTGAAGGCCGCACGTATCGCGTGAATTCCGACAGCATTGCCGTCGAGGTCGCCGAGGCGTTGCAGGCCGCGAAGATCATTTTCCTCGCGCCCGGGGTGACCTTTGCGAATACCGCCTGGCTGCCGCGCCTGCTCTCGATCAGTGAGGCCGAGGAGGTTCTGCGCAAGCACCGCAGTGACGCCGCGATCGGTCTCCAATCGAAGCTCGAGGCCAGCGCCCGCGCCTGCCGGCAGGGCGTGCCGCGTGCGCACCTGCTGAACGGCAGCATCAACGAGGCGCTCCTTACCGAGATCTTCAGCCACGAGGGCTTCGGCACGATGGTGTATTCCAACGAATACCAGCAGGTTCGCCGCATCTTCAAAAAGGACGTCCGCAGCGTGATGACGCTCATTCGCCAGTCGGTCCAGAGCGAGGAACTCGTCAGTCGCACCCGCAACGACATCCTTGCGCACATCGAGGACTACTGGGTGCTCGAGGTCGATCGTCAGCCCGTCGCCTGTGTGGCGCTGCATGTTTACGCCCCGGAGAAAGCCGGCGAACTCGCCTGCCTCTACGTGAGCAAGGCGCATGAAAACCAGGGCTACGGCCGCAAGCTCATGGCCTTCGTCGAAAATCTCGCGAAGGAAAAAGGGCTCACCCGGCTGTTCGCGCTTTCGACTCAGGCCTTCATGTTTCTCCAGCAAAAGGGCGGTTACGCCGAAGCTCCGGCCGAATCGTTGCCGGCCGTTCGCCTCGAGAGATACATGCAGAGCGGCCGGAACTCGAAGGTGCTCGTGAAAACCCTCGGCCCGACATCCTGAAATGAATCTCGGCCTGCTCACCGACGGATTCGTTGTTCTCGCCTACTTCGTCATCGTTATCAGCATCGGCCTCTACAAGGGCCGGGGCAGCAAATCGCTCGAGAGTTTTGCCGTTGGCGACCGGAACATCCCGTGGTGGGCGGTCCTTGCCTCGATTCTCGCGGCGGAAATCAGCGCGGCGACGTTTCTCGGAGCACCGGGTGAGGGCTACGCGACCCGAAATTTC
Source organism: Chthoniobacterales bacterium (assembly GCA_036569045.1). NCBI lineage: Bacteria > Pseudomonadati > Verrucomicrobiota > Spartobacteria > Chthoniobacterales > Chthoniobacterales bacterium. The sequence continues at coordinate 36,945 of DATCRI010000057.1, forward strand.
GCCTACGCGCAACTGGCGATCGGCACGATCCTCGCCCGCATCCTCATCGCCTACATTTTCATCAAGCCCTACTACGACTTTCGCGTCGTCTCGATCTACGAATATCTCTTCATCCGGTTCGGCCTGCGCACGAAGAATGCCGCTTCTGCGATCTTCCTGATCACGCGCGTTCTCGCGAGCGGCACCCGTCTCTACGTGGCAGCCATCGTGCTCGTGCTCGGCTACGAGTTCGTGACCGGGCGTGAACTGGAGCCGCTCGAGCAGGTGCCGATTTACCTCGCGTCGCTGGTCGCCATCACGGCCATGACCGCCGTTTACACGGCTCTCGGCGGCATCAAGGCGGTGGTCTGGACGGATTTGATTCAGGTCGTGATCATGTTCGGCGCGCTGGGTTTCGCGATCTGGTCGATTCTCTCGCACATTCCCGGCGGACTTGCCGAAGTGTTCTCCTCGGCGCATCGCGTCGTCGTCGACCCCGCGCTCGTCGCCTCCCATGGCGAGGCTTACGCCCAGGCTGCCGCCGAAAAAGTCGCTGGCCACGCCCTGAAGTTCTACGACAGCGGCATCGATGCGAACGCCAGCTTCTGGCAGAATGTTCGGTCCATTCTCGAAAGCGAATACACGATCTGGGCCGCGCTGATCGGATCGACCTTCACCACGCTCGCGACGCACGGGACGGACCAGGACATGGTTCAGCGCATGCTCACGGCCAAGAATCACAGCAAGAGCCGCCTTTCGCTCATCCTGTCCGGCTTCGCCGATCTTCCGCTCGTGCTTTGCTTCCTTTTCGTCGGCCTCCTGCTCTGGAGCTACTATCAGAAACCCGGCATGACCGCTCCGTTCGCGCACTACATCGTTTACGAGATGCCGCCCGGCGTGCGCGGACTGCTCGTGGCCGGCCTCTTCGCCACCGCCATGGGCTCCCTCAGCACCGCGCTGAACGCCCTCGCGACAAGTTTCGTCGAGGACTGGTATCGTCCCTACATCAATCGAGACGCTTCGGTGGCCCACACCGTGCGAGCCGCGCGGCGGGCAACGGTGGTGTTTTCCATCCTGCTCGTGATCGTCGGCGGACTCACCGCCTACGCCGTTATCGTCCTTCACGCCCGCATCATTCCCGTCGTCCTCGGCATCTTCGGCTACACTTACGGCTCGCTCCTCGGTGTCTTCCTCGTCGGATTGCTGACCCGGAGCCGAGGCAACGAGCGCGGCAACCTCATCGCCATGCTCTGTGGATTCATCGTCGTCTCGCTGCTCAGTGGCCTCCACAACGATCTCTGGGCGCTCCTGCATCCCGCGACCGTCGACGCCGTTCTCTGGAAGCCCGACTGGCTGCCCAAGATCGAATTTCCGTGGCGGGTGGCCTTCGGCAGCGTCGTGACCTTCGTCGTCGCGCTGGGTTTTGCGACGCCTCCGGAGCAGATTGCCGCCGCCGCCGAGAAACGGCGCGCTGGCGCGGAAGCCTGAGCGATTTTTCGCCGATTCGCGCGCGCCAAGGAACCATCGGCACGCAGCGTCGGGTCAAGAAAATATCCCGCGGTTTCGGGGGTTAAATTTGACGCTTCCGTAACCTTTTTTCTTGAGGGAAAAACCCCCGGTTCCTAGCCTCTCGGCAGTTGCGGCGAGCGAAAGATCCTGCCCTGTGAATAACTTGTGAAATGTTCCTCCGGCGGTCGTGCGCGGTGTTCCACGGCCCGCTCACAGAGAGGAATCCGTTTCAAAGTCAGGGTAAGGAGAGGCATCGACGACGCCACGAGAAAAGAATTTTGAAGATGTTGACTGACAGGAAAATACAGAGAAAAAGAGGGTTTTCAGCGAGCTTTGGGTCGTTCCGAATTTCTCTGTGGGCTTATTTTCCGGCTTGTTTCCTGCCGCACCCGGCATCCACCGAAAGCGCGGCAAATCTCTAAGGAGCAATTGTGCATAAGTTACTTGCGACGCAGGATTTCGCGACCATTTGGGGCACCATTTCCGCCCTTATCGCCCCCCGGGTCAGCGCTGATGGATTTCAGCGTTGGTTCCGCGATATCGAGGTCTGTGGAGACGACGGAACGACGCTCACGCTTTCGGTCCCGAACCCCATTCACAAGTTCTTCCTCGAGAGCAATTATCTGCCCCTCGTGCAGGGCGCGGTCGCCGAGGCCTTCGACTCGGCCCGCGAGATCGTGATCGTGGCCCGGCAGGCGGACGATATGGAGGCCGGCCCGACGCTGAACGTGATCGAGGAGCCCGAGCCCGTGCGCCCGGCTCCACGCGAGAAAGGCGCCACGGCCTTCACCAGCGGGATGAACCCCCGCAACAATTTCGACGCATTCGTCGTCGGCTCGAACAATCAGTTCGCCTACGCCGCGGCCCTCGCCGTCGCGCAGGCGCCAGCCAAGACCTACAACCCGTTTTTCATCTACGGCGGCAGCGGACTCGGCAAAACGCACCTGCTGCAGGCCATCGGCCACCACGTGCTCGCCTCCCGCAAGGGTGCGAAGGTTTTCTACGTCTCCAGCGAGCAGTTCACCAACGAGTTCATCGACGCCATTCAGCACGGCACTCTCGTCAAATTCCGGAAGAAATACCGGCAGGCGGACGTGCTGATGATCGACGACATCCAGTTCCTCGCCGGCAAGGAGCGCTCGCAGGAGGAATTCTTCCATACCTTCAATACCCTGCACGACGGTCACAAGCAGATCATCCTGTCCAGCGACCGCCCTGCGAGTGAGATCGAGAAGCTCGAGCAGCGCCTCGTCTCCCGCTTCGAGTGGGGGATGACGGCGGAGTTGCAGCCGCCGGACATGGAAACGCGTATCGCGATTCTCCAGAGCAAGGCCGAGAACCTCAAGATTCACCTCGAACAGTGGGTGATCGAGTTCCTTGCCGACAAGATTCGCAACAACGTCCGCCGCCTCGAGGGCGCGCTCATGCGCGTGGCTTCCTATGGATCGCTCAGCGGTCGCAAGCTCACCCGCGAGGACATCGAGACGCTGCTGCGCGACATCTTCCAGGAGCAGGCCCGTCGCGCCGTCACGATCGACCAGATCCAGCGCAAGGTTGCGGAGACGTTCGATCTGCGCATCGCGGACATGACGAGCAAGCGCCGCCTGGCGAGCATCGCCTACCCGCGCCAGATCGCGATGTATCTGTCCCGCGAGCTGACGAATTCCACCCTCACGGAGATCGGTGATCTTTTCGGCGGCAAGGACCACGGCACCGTGATCCATGCGGTGAAGCTCATCAAGCGCCGCATGGAGGAAGACGAGCGCACGCGCCACATGATCCAGTCCATCGAAACGCAGCTGCAGAGATAGCCGATGCCGCGAGTTTTTAGTTGAGAGGCCCGCGCCCCGCGGATACCACAGCAGCTATCGCGGCCGAGTGCCGCAGCGCCCCATTCCATGAAGTTCAGCGTCACCAAAGAAAACCTTCTCGAAGGCCTCCAGAAAACCCAGAACGTCGTTAGCAATCGCACCACGCTTCCCGTGTTGTCGAACGTGCTCGTCGAGACCACCGACACCGGCGTTCGCCTCAGCACGACCGACATGGAAGTCGCCCTGCGCGTCGACGTGCCGGCGGTCATCGAGAAGCCCGGCGCCACCACGCTGCCGGCCCGTCGTTTGTTGAGCGTCGTCCGGGAGCTTCCCTCGAGCGAGATCCAGATCGAGACCGACGCGAAGAGCATCTCCGCCATTCGCAGCGGCCAGAGCTTCTTCAAGATCTTCGGCCTCGCGCGTGAGGAATTTCCGGCGTTCCCGAGCTCGAAGGACGCCCGCAGCCTCTCGCTGAAGCAGAGCGTGCTCCGCGATGGCCTGCGCAAGACCAGCTACGCGATCTCGATGGACGAGACCCGTTACGTGCTGAATGGCATCCTCTTCTCCTTCAAGGAAAACACGCTCAAGCTCGTCGCCACCGACGGCCGCCGTCTCGCGCTTTTCGAAGAGACGATCGATGCCGAACTCGCCGGCAAGCTCGACCTCGACTTCATCGTCCCGACCAAGGCGATCAACGAGCTCCAGCGCCTCCTCAACGATGACGGTGACCTCACGCTTTCCGTGAGCGACAATCTCGTCTCCTTCGAGCTCAACGGCTCGCTGCTCGTCTCGAAGCTCGTCGACGGCAACTACCCGAACTACAAGCAGGTCATTCCCTCGAGCGAGGACGTCAAGGAAGTCGTCGCCCTCGAGCGCGAAACGTTCCTCACGACCGTGCGCCGCGTGTCGCTGCTCAGCAACGACAAGACCAGCTCGATCCGCCTCAATTTTACGAAGAACAACATCGAGGTCACCTCGAACACGCCGGAAATCGGCGAAGCGAAGGAATCCATCGCCGTCGCCTATCGCGGCCGCGATTTCTCGATCGCGTTCAATCCCGAGTATCTCATGGACCCGCTCAAGGCCCTGCCGAACGACGAGGTGAATCTTCACCTCATCGACGAGATGAGCCCCGGCGTCCTGAAGATCAACTCCGGCTTCCTCTACGTGATCATGCCGATGCGCGTCTCCGCGTAATCGACTCGATCGTCGCCGGTCACCGCTATTTTCCTCCTCGCCCGGGCATCAACCGGGCGAGCGATGGCTGTTTGCCTGCCGGAGTTTAGGGGATTGCCCCTCGCGTGGGATCGGGGAGCGGCCGGGACGGGGTTTTCGAGCGAAAACTGGTCCTATGGAACTCAACACCCTCAAGGATCTTTACATCCACGAACTCAAGGACCTCTACAGCGCCGAGAAGCAGATCATCAAGGCGCTCCCGAAGATGGCGAAAGCCGCCACTCACCCGGACCTCGTCGCCGGCTTCAAGGCTCACCTCGAAGAAACGAAGGAACACGCCGCCCGGCTCGAGAAAATTCTCAAGAGCCTCGGGCAGACGACCCGCGGACCGAAGTGCAAAGGCATGGAAGGTGTCGTTGCCGAGGGGGCGGAAATGATCGAGGAGGAGGCGGACGACGAAGTTCGCGACGCGGGCCTTATCGCCGCCGCCCAGCGCGTGGAGCATTACGAGATGGCTGGCTACGGCTCGGCTCGCACCTACGCGCAACTCCTCGGGGACAAGGAAGGCGCGAAACTCCTCCAGACGACGCTCGACGAGGAAGGCGCGACCGACAAGAAACTCACGGATCTGGCGGTCTCCGCCATCAATGTCGCTGCCGACAAGTAGCTCGCGCTCGCGCGCTTCGAGATTTGACCTCAGGACGTCGGAAACGGGTTCCGCTCGGCGAAGGCCATCTGGTGCCAATACGGATAGATCCTCGTCCGGGCGCTGGCCGCTTCGAGGCGGGCGACCTGGTCCGGTGCCAGGTTCCAGCCGACGGCGCCGAGATTCTGGCGGAGCTGTTCCTCGTTGCGCGCGCCAATGATGAGAGTGGCGACAGTCGGACGGTGGAGCAGCCAGTTCAGCGCGATCTGCGGGACGGATTTTCCGGTTTCCTCGGCGATCGCGTCGAGCACGTCGACGACGGAGTAAACGAATTCGTCGTCGACGGGAGGACCGTAGTCCATGCTTTGCGCATCGTTCAGGCGGGTGACAGCCGGCTTTTCCTGGCCGCGGCGAACCTTGCCGGTGAGGCGGCCCCAGCCGAGCGGGCTCCAGACCACGGCGCCGACCTTCTGGTCGAGGCCAAGCGGCATGAGCTCCCATTCGTAATCGCGGCCGATGAGCGAGTAGTAGGCCTGGTGCGCGACGTAGCGCGTGAGACCGAGGCGATCCGCCGTGGCGAGCGATTTCATGAGGTGCCAGCCGGAGAAGTTCGAGCAGCCGAGGTAGCGGATCTTGCCCGCGCGCACGAGGTCGTCGAGCGTGGCGAGCGTTTCCTCGACCGGAGTCATGGCATCGAAGCCGTGGAGTTGAAAGAGGTCGATGTAATCTGTGCCGAGGCGGCGGAGACTGCCCTCGACGGAGCGGATGAGGTGATGGCGCGACGAGCCCACGTCGTTCGGCCCTTCGCCGAGGCGAAACGTGGCCTTGGTGGAGATCATCACGGCATCGCGGCGGCCCTTGATGGCCGCGCCGAGCACTTCCTCGGATTGCCCGGCGGAATAAATGTCGGCCGAATCGAACATGTTCAGGCCCGCCTCGAGGCAGATGTCGACGAGGCGCGTGGCCTCTTCCGGCCCCGTGGAACCCCAGGTTTTGAAAAACTCCGTGCCGCCGCCGAAAGTGCCCGTGCCCAGACTCAGCACCGGAACCCGGAGGCCCGAACCGCCCAATTGTCGAAATTCCATGGTGGATCACGATGCGCCGGGATCGGCAGAACGGAAGCGCCTTTCTGCACTTTCCCGGAAAATTTTTTCTCGCGAGCCGGGAGGAGTGGCCGCAGGATGGCCCAGCATTTTCTCAAATGCCGGCATAGCACAGTGGTAGTGCAACGGTTTTGTAAACCGTAGGTCATCGGTTCGAATCCGATTGCCGGCTTTCTTCTCGAAGGTCGCGAGGATTGGTCGGTCGTCTTCGGGCCGAAGCTCACTTTTCTGTGGCGCGGATTTTTTGAGGACGGCTCCCCGCGGCGTTGAAGAGGTCGGGCGAGGTGCTATTGTGGGGGCGTCAGTCCGGGTTTCGACAAGCGAAAGGAATCAAACTATGGCACAGGCAATCATGGACCCGGAGGAAGTCCGCCGGTTTGCGACGGAGCTCAAGCGGTTCAATCAGGATGTCCAGGTGCGGGCGGCGTCGCTGCAGGCCCGATTTTCCGCCCTGGGAAGCAGTTGGCAGGATCAGGAGCACGAGAAGTTCGCGGAGGAGTTCGTCGCCACGATGAAGGCGCTCAAGAAATTCATCGAGGTCTCGGACCAGCATGCGCCCTACCTGTTGCGAAAGGCGCAGCGGATCGAGCAGTATCTGGATCAACGCTGACGGCATGGCCATTCCCGCCCAGGCACACGTTACCTCGATCGATGCCCTCGGAACGTTCCGGGCAAATCTGGTGGTTTTTCGCGCCACGACCTCGCAGGCGCTCGACGAGTTGTTCGACGAAGTCCGTCGCACGCGGCAATGGATCCTCAACGACCGGCGCTTTCATTGGGAGGGCGAGGTGCGCCGGCGGCAGAAGAAGCTCGATCAGGCGCTGCAGGAGCTCATGGGCGCCCGGCTTTCCGATCTCCGGGCATCGACCGCCGCGCAGCAGAATGCCGTGACGAAGGCGCGGGCCGCGTTGCGCGAGGCGGAGGAGAAACTGCGGCGCGTGAAATACTGGGCGCGCAATTACGACCTCACGGCCGAACCTTTGGCCAAGCGACTCGGCGGGCTGCGCAGCTTTTTGGAACAGGATTTGCCGCGGGGAATTGCCGATCTGGCGGCCCGGCAGCGGGCGCTCGACGAATATGCCGGACGGCGCGCGGCGGCCAATCCAGAGCCCGCGAGCGAACCGCAGGAACCGACGACATGATTTTCAAGGGATGTGCCTCCACGCTGGCCCAGGCGGGCCGGAATCTTTCCTCCGAGTGGGAGGAAGCGCAGGCGCACTGGCGCGATGCGAAGGCCGCGGAATTTCAGCGGGAATATCTCGATCCCCTGCCGCCGCAGCTGGCGCGGGCCGTGGAGACGCTCGAGGAACTGGATCGACTGCTCGGAAAGGTGAGGCGGGAGTGTGAGTGACGTGCGCGAATTGGAAGTCGGCCGGGGCATGGAACGGCTCGAGCATTTGCGGGCGACCCTCGCGGCCTTTGCCAGCGAAGAGGCGGAACTCGGGCGTCGCCTGCGGGACCGACGTTATCGGCTGCAGCGAGCCTGCGACGATCGACTTGCGGAGGTGGACCGCCGGCTCGCGGACGCGCTCTCCGAGCGGGGCGCCGCTCTTTCCGAAAGCAAGCGGCGGCTCACCGAGCGGCATGACGCTCGCCGGCTGCGCATCCGCCGACTGCAGAGCGAGGGGCTGAGGAATCTGCCCAGGCTCGCCCGGCTCGAGCGCGAGCGCTGGCTGGGAGATCTGCAGATGCAGGAATTTCTGGTGACGCGGAAGCTCACCGCGGACCGCGAGGCTGCGGACAAGGCGTTTGAAAAAGTTTCCGCGGAGCTGGCGGCAATCGGATCCGACCTGCGGAATCTCGAGAGACGGGCGCGCGAGTATTTCACCGGCTACCTGAGCTTCCGCTGGCTGTTGCGGCGCGAGGGGGCCGTCGAAGCGGGGTCCCGGGAAAAGCTGGCGACCGTTCTGGCGCAGACGACGGAACGACTGCGCGAGTTCCGAAAGCTGCCGCTGCCGAAGGTCTTCAGCTTTCTGCCGCTGCCGGCGTTGCTCGTGTTGCTCGCGGTGGCGACCTTCCTCGTCGCGAGTTCCTTCCCGGGTATCTTCACTGGCGTGGTGCTGGCCGGAGCGCTGGTGATGATCGCGCTGATCGCGGTGCATTTCGTGAGTCGACGGCAGGCCAAGCCGCTGGCGGAAGCCGTGGCGGCGGGAATCGCCGAGGCGCGCGGGTTGCATTCCGCCTGGCGGGCGGCAGCGCTCGCGGAGCACGAGCGGGCGTGTGAACGGATCAAGGGCGAGCTCGCGCGGACGAGCACGCAGATCGAGGGGCAGTGGACGCGGGGAGACGAGATCAAGATCGATTTCGAGGCCCGTGTGCGGTCCAAACTCGAAGCGCGGGTGCCGCGCGCGCTCGCGGCGAATGACAAGGCCCTGAAGGACCGGTTGGCGCGCCTCGGCGAGACGGAGGAGACCGGCGAGGTGCGGGCTGATTTCGAGCGCCAACGGGCGGCGATTACCGCGGAGTGCGCGACGGGGAATGCCGGGGTCGACGCCGATGAGGTCCAGCGTTGGAGCGAACTCGAGGCGCGCTGGCAACGGGAGATCGAGCGGATTTATGCGGAGGTGGCCGGATTGAATGCGCTCGCCGCGGCGGCTTTCCCGGAATGGAGCCAGGCGCTCGTGGAGGCGTGGATGCCGCCGACGGAGTTCACGCCGGCGACGAAATTCGGGCGGCTCGACGTGGAGATTCCCGCGCCGATCGGCACCGACAGATCGCGGTTGCGGCTGCCCGGGCCGGCGCGTCTTTCGATTCCGCTCGCGCTCACGTATCCGCAGCACGGCTCGTTGCTTTTCGAGTCGAGTGCTTCCGGTGGAGCGGCGGTGATCGACTGCCTGAACCACATCATCCTGCGGCTGCTGGCGACCACGCCGCCGGGCAAGCTGAGTTTCACGATCGTCGATCCGGTCGGACTTGGGCAGAACTTTGCGGGGTTGATGCATCTCGGCGATTACGAGGAGAGCCTGATCAGCCGGCGGATCTGGACGCAGGCGGACCAGATCGAGGAGCGGCTGGCGGATCTCAGCCAGCACATCGAGAAGGTCATCCAGATGTATCTGCGCAACGAGTATCCGACGATCGTCGAATACAACGCGCAGGCGGGGAGCACGGCAGAGAAGTTTCACTTCCTGGTGATCGCGGATTTCCCCGCGAATTTCAGCGAGGTCGCGCTGAAGCGGCTGCAGAGCATCCTGGCGAGCGGTCCGCGCTGCGGGGTCTACACGCTCATTCACTGGGATCGGCGGCAACCGGTGCCATCGGGCTTCGTGGCGGAGGAGTTGCGCAAGAGCAGCATTTGCATCCAGACTGACACCGACGGCGTGAGCCTGGAGAGCGAGTCCTCGGCGCTCGAAGCCCAGCTCGTGCTCGATACCGCGCCGGATGCCGCGCTGGCGCTGGAGCTCACGCATCGGATCGGCGCGCGCAGCGTGGATGCGGGCCAGGTGCAGGTGCCGTTTCGCGCGATTGCGCCGACCGAGGAGGAGCTGTGGGCCGCCGACACGACGAACGAGCTGCGCGTGGCGATCGGTCGAACGGGCGCGACGAAGCGGCAGATGCTGGCGATCGGCAAGGGCACGCGGCAGCACGCGCTGATTGCGGGCAAGACGGGCTCCGGCAAGTCGACGCTGTTTCACGTGATCATCACGAATCTCGCGCTCGCGTGCAGTCCGGAGCAGGTGGAGTTCTACCTCATCGATTTCAAGAAGGGCGTGGAGTTCAAATGCTACGCGACGAAGCGGCTGCCGCACGCGCGCGTGGTGGCGATCGAGAGCGATCGCGAGTTCGGGCTCAGCGTGCTCCAGCGCGTGGACGACGAGCTGCGTCGGCGCGGCGATGTCTTCCGCAAGCTCGGCGTGCAGGATCTCGCCGGCTACCAGCGGGCCAGTGGCGGGAAGCCGATGCCGCGGTCGCTCCTGATGATCGATGAGTTCCAGGAATTCTTCGTCGAGGACGACGCCATTGCGCAGAGCGCGTCGGTGTTGCTCGATCGGATCGTGCGGCAGGGGCGCGCCTTTGGCATCCACGTGCTGCTTGGCTCGCAGACGCTGGGCGGGGCGTATTCCCTCGCCCGCGCGACGCTCGGGCAGATGGTCATTCGCATCGCCCTGCAGTGCAACGAGGCGGACGCGTATCTCATCATGGACGACGGCAATGCCGCACCGCGGCTGCTTTCGCGGCCGGGTGAGGGCATTTACAACGACGCCGCCGGCGCGGTGGAGGGCAATAGCCCGTTCCAGGTCGTGTGGCTGCCGGAGGAGGAGCGCGACGCGTGCCTGGACAAGGTGCGTCAGCTCGCGGAGCAGAGGCCGGGCATGGACGCGGCGCCGGTGGTCTTCGAGGGCAATGCGCCCGCCGATGTCGCGGAGAATCCGTTGCTCGCCAGGGTGCTGCGGACCCGGCCGAAGTCCGCGCCGGTCGCGGCGCGGGCCTGGCTCGGCGCGCCGAATTCCATCAAGGGACCGACGGAGGTCGTCTTTCAGCGGCAGGGCGGCAACAACCTGCTGATCGTCGGCCAGCGGGACGAGGCGGCCTTGACGATGCTCGGCAACGCGTTGCTCGCGCTCGGCGCGCAGTTTCCAGCGGATGCGGCGCGCTTCGTTTTTCTGCACAATGCCGCTCCGGGCTCGGCCGACGCAGAGTTTCTCGACCGGGTGGTGGCGGCCGTGCCGCAGGAGGTCACGGTGGCGACTGGAGCGGGTGTCGCGGAGGTGCTGTCTGATCTCGCGGGGGAGTTGAAGCGACGCGAGGAGGGGGGCGGCGCGCCGGTGTTCGTCTTCGTGCATGGATTGCAACGATTCCGGAAATTGCGCGCCGACGAGGAGTTCGACTTTTCCTTTGCCGAAGCCGAGGCCGAGCCGAAGCCGGCGGCGCGGTTTGCGGAACTGGTTGCCGAAGGCAGCGGGCACGGGATGCACCTGCTCGTGTCGATGGACACCTTCAATAGCGTGAATCGCTTCCTGAGCCGGAAGGCGCTGGCGGAGTTTGAAATGCGCGTGGTTTTCCAGATGAGCGCGAACGACTCGGCCAGCCTGATCGATTCCCCGAAGGCCAGTGGGCTGGGCCTGCACCGCGCGCTGCTTCACAACGAGCACGAGGGCACGTTGGAAACCTTCCGACCCTACGCGATGCCCGACGCCGCCTGGCTGGCGAAGGCTCCGGGCCGGCGGACGCGGGGCGTCACGCTCGATGCCGTGCAGCCGCCGGCGTGAGAGCGGCATTACTGGAGTGAGGCGAAGAAGCTCTCGTATTTGACGCGGTCTGGAGCGCCTTCCGGCAAGGAATGCCGCGCGCCGGCCATCAGCTCGTAGGCGAGCTTCCGGGCTGCGACGGTTTGCCCGGTGTTTTTTTGCAGGGCGGCGAGGTCGTAAATTACTCCGAGGGTCGTGGGATGGGCGGAGCCGAGCGTTTGCCGCAGGCCGGTGAGGGCCTTCTGGTATTGCGCGACGGCGTCGGTATTCGCCCCGCGATCGCGGAGAATGTCGCCGAGGACGGCGACCGTTTCGAAGGTCTCGGAGTGGTTGGGACCGAGAAGGCGTTCGCGCGCGGCGAGCGTGGTGCGGGTGAGAGCCTCGGCCTCGTCGAGCGAGCGTTCCTTGCGCAGGGTGCGGGCGAGATTCAGCATCGTCGCGAGGGTCTCGGGATGATTGGCGCCGAGAACGACCTGACGCCGCGCGACGCATCTGCGATAGAGTTCCTCGGCCTCCGGAAGGCGACCGGTCTCCAGCTGGAAGGCGGCGAGATTGTTGAGGGCAAGGAGGGTTTCGGGGTGATCCGGGCCCTGGATGCGCTCGCGAATCTCGAGACAACGGGTGTAGATCGGGCCCGCGGCCCAGGGGTCGCCTTTGCGGAGGAGGAGGTTCGCGAGGTTGCCCTGGGCGGCGAGGGTTGCGGGATCCTCGGAGCCGCGGGTCCGCTCGAGAATGGCGGCGAGTTCCCGGTAGAGCGGTTCGGCGGCGCGATAGCGCCCTTCGTCGGAGAGGACGTTCGCGAGATTGTTCAGGCAGGAGAGGGTATCGAGATTCTCCGGACCGAGGGTGCGGCGCATTGAGTCCAGCGCCCGCCGATAAAGCGCCTCGGCGCCGGCGTAGTCACCTTTTGAACGAAGGACGATGGCCAGGTTGTTCTGGCTGGCGTGCGTGTGGGGATGGTCGGGACCGAGGGTGCGCTGGCGGGCCTCGAGGCAGCGGCTGTCGAGGGCTTCGGCCTCGTCGAGCTGGCCGCGATCGAGCAAAAGGTTCGCGAGGTTATTGAGGGCGGCGAGGGTGTCGATGTCCTCGGGGCCGAGGGTGCGTTCGCGTTCGTCGAGGCATTCGCGGAGGTCCTTTTCGGCGGCAGGAAAGTCGCCTTTTTCCTGGAGGGCGAGTCCGCGGGTCTCGAGATCGTTGGCGGAAAGCGGCGGCGGGGCTGGCGGCGGTGGGGGGGCCTTGTGGCAGGAGCAAAGCCCGCTGG